>DASRKV010000243.1:0-10487 GCA_035648795.1 Opitutaceae bacterium | reverse complement strand
GGGGATTCGTTGCTGAATCGCCGCCTTTTGCCGCACTGCCAACGATAGACAGGTCCACGCAATTGGAAAACGGGCGATCGTAACAGAGTTGTTACCTATCCCCGACTTCACAACGTCTCGTGGCGTCCGGCGTCAGTTCCTGGCCGCCGGCGGGCCGACTTCCCTGGGCTGGCCAACAGAGGCTCTCAGGATCCACCCCCGGCACTTGCGGTCGGAATCGACCGGCGCGCAGCCCGCTTCAAATCACGCTTTCCGCAGCCCGTCAGTAACGGCGCTTGTTGCGCGCCTGGAATGCGCCGGCCCGGCGGTCAGGACCGAATGCGCGGCCGCCGCTGTCTTCCTTGGGCCGCGCCTCGTTGACCGTCAGCTTCCGGCCGTCGAGTTCGGCGCCGTTCATCTTTTCGGCGGCGAGTTTGCTTTCCTGCTCGGTGCCCAAGGTCACAAAGGCGAAACCGCGCGGGCGGCCGGTCTCGCGGTCGGTGGGAAGATGGACGTCGGTCACGCTGCCAAAAGCAGCGAAGGCGGTGCGGAGCGTATCTTCAGTGGTTTCGAAGGACAAATTTCCCACGAACAGCTTGGAATTCATATCGATGATGCTCGTATTTATCGTCCTCTGCCAGCCCGTTCCCGGAAGTCGGGTTTCGAATCATCAACTGAACTCAAGCTCACGTGAAGACTCACCAGTCACTGTCATCCTACGATTCTTACGATGGGTCACTCTCCGCGAGAAGGCGCCCAATGGCAAGACGGGCCAATGGTTGCAGCAGAAGCGACTATCAGCCAAGACGATAGGCGTCATTGCCAGGCGTCATGGCGAAGGAGTCTCGTCGCGTTTCGCCCGAGAAACTCGACGGGGGCTTCGAGGTTCCAATTTGCCGAGCAGACGAGATCTCTGTCCTGGCGATGAAATCTGCGGACTGGGGGCGACCAGGATCTCGAGGCGCTGGCGAAATCGCGAACTTGCGATAGTATGGCAACCGCGGAATGCCCTCGGTCAGTCCGAATCCGCCAAGTCTAGCACCGTTTACGCAACCACTCGCTGGCGCTCGCAGCTACAACCAAATCAACCACTCGCTGGCGCTTGTGGCTATCACCAAATCAATTGCACGCTGGCGCTCGCAGCCGCGGCGGGAAGCCGGCAACGCCGCACACTCCGATACTCCAGGATACGCGAAGAACCCTGCCCGTTATGTATCAGAATTTCGGAGCGCGGGACCTCAATCACACGGGGGCGGCGAATTTCCGGCTCTTCATTCCGGACGCAACCCTCGACCCGTCGCAATATCTGCGGGGCACCTTGCCCACGCTTTCGTCCGTCAAGGTGGTCGGCGATTTCCAGTCGGAGCTCGGGGGCCGGGATTGGACGCCCGAACCGGCATTTGAGCTCAGCCGCACCCGATTCACCGATCCGGAAAATCAGGTGACGCAGGGCTGGCTCTACGAGCTGACCACGCCGGTCCTGCCGGAAGGCTTTTACCAGTACAAGTTCTTCGTCACGTTCGCCAGCGGGCAGACCCGCTACGTCTGCGACCCGTGCACGCGGTATGGCGGCGCGGAGAATCAGAACTCGGGCTTCGTGATCGGGGGACCCACCATGACCGTGCCGCCGCTCGCTGCTCCGCGGCCGCTCGAGGAACTCGTGATCTACGAGTTGATGATCGACGATTTTACGGCCGGATTCCGCGCGGGTCGGGCGCCGCTCGCGGCGGTGCTCGACCAGCTGGACTACCTGCAAGATCTCGGGGTCAACGCGATCGAATTTCTGCCCTGGACCCAGTGGCCCGGGACGGGATTCAACTGGGGTTATGAGCCGCAGGATCTTTTTGCGGTGGCGTATCCTTACACGCTCAATCCGGCGAATGACGCCGAAAAGCTTTTCCTGCTGAAGAACCTGGTCTCGGAATGCCATCGCCGCGGTCTGCACGTGATCCTCGACGGCGTCTTTGACCACGTTACCGCGGATGATGCGGGGAACGGCTTCGGCTATCGCTGGCTGTGGGAGAATCCGGACGACTCGCCGTACTGCGGCAATTTCGCCGGCGCCGCGTTCGGCCAGGACCTCGACTATCACAACGGCTGCGTGTTGGACTATGTCACGGACGTTTGCCGCTATTGGCTCGACGAGTTCTCCATCGACGGAATCCGCTTTGACTACACCTTGGGCTTCTACGATCCCAGCCGCCCCGGGCTCGGTCTGCCGCCGCTCCTGGCGCGTCTGCGCGGCCACCTTGATCAGCAAGGTCGCGGCAACTTCCCGCTCATTCTCGAACACGCGTGGGACTACACTTCGATCGACGTGGTAAATACGGTCGGCGCAACGAGCTGCTGGCTCGATCCGGTCCGCGGTCTTTCCCGGCAATACCTGACGCAGCGCGCCATCCAGCCGGGAATCATGCGCCTGCTGGATGCGGCCTGCGATTTCGCGCCGGATCGCACGGCCGTGACGTATATCGAGAACCACGACCATGAATCCATCATGCTCAACGCCGGGAGCCGCGAGGAATGGTGGCGGGTCCAGCCCTATGCGATCGCGCTGCTGACCGCGGCGGGCGCGCCGATGCTGCACAACGGACAGGAGTTTGCGGAGCTGTATCCCATGCCGGAAGATGACGGCGGCGCGCCGGCGGATTCGCAGGATCCCGCCGTGAAGCGGGTGGTGCCGCGTCCGTTGCGCTGGGAACGCGCCGGCGACGGACCGGGCACCGCGACGTTGGCCCTTTATCAGCGCCTCATCGCCCTGCGGCGCAATCATGCGGGACTTGCCTCACCCAATTTTTATCCCCGCGGCTGGGGCGAATCGTGGACCGAACCTGATGCCGACGGGTTTGGCATCAATGAAGCGCAGCAGACCGTCGTCTTCCATCGCTGGGGCCCGGCGGGCAATGGACGATTGGAGAAGTTCTATGTCGTCCTCAATTTCTCCCCATGGCCCCAAAACGTCGCCGTGAGTTTCCCGGAGGACGACGGGTGGGTGGATCTGCTCAGCGGCTGGACGCCCACCGTGCAGAACCATTGGCTGAATTTCCAGGTCGGCTCGAATTGGGGCCACGTGTTCTACAAGAAATACTGACGGAGCGGCTCCACTCGCTGGCGCTCGCGGCTACAACCAGATCAACCACTCGCTGGCGCTCGCGGTCACGGACTCAAGGAGAATCCGCCGGCGCCCGCTGGTTCACCTGCGAGGAGTCCTGTCCGGTTGGTCTTGGAATCACGGCTGCGCCAGGACCCAGCGGACGTGGGTGCGCAACTGCTCGCGGCTCTGAAACGCCAGTCCAAAATCCTTCTCGATTGCCGACAGGTCGTACAGCAGCGCCGGGCCGTAGCCGCGGTCCTCGAACTCGATCGGCACCTCCCGCCCGTGCTCGGCCATCGCCATCCGGGCAATGTCCGCCCACGAGCACCAATCCTTCGCGAGCGCAAAATGCGTTGAGAACCCGACCTCGTGGGTCAGCAGCGCCTCGTACACTTTCGCGATGTTGCTGGCGTGCAGGAATTGCGTGCCGTCATTCTGGATCAGGTGGACGGGCTGGCCTTCGCGCACCGCGCGGCAGATGTTCCGGAAGCGCTTGTCCGAATACACGCTGGCGCCCTCGACCACGGGCTCGGCGAAAATGTAGCCCGGGCGGATGACATGGACCTGCACCTTGGTCGTGCGGGCGAACGCGCGGGCAAACATCTCCGTCGATGCCTTGGTCGCGCCATAGTAGTCGGTCGGCCGCAACTGACAGTCTTCCCGATCGTCGCCGCGCTGCTCGCCGACCGCGGCGGTGGAGCTGGTGTAGATGATCTTGCGGATGCCGGCGGCGTGGGCAGCTTCAAACAAACCGACGGAGGCGGCGGTGTCGGCCTGGAGCATCAGCAGACCACCCTCGCCCCAACCCAACGCCACGTGCACGAGCACATCAGCCCCGGCGAGCGCCGGGACCCAGCTCGTCGGATCGCGGAGTTCAAGCCGCGCCAGCGTGATGCCGGGCACGGCGCCGAGCGCGGGAACCTTGTTGGGGTTTCGGCCGGTGGCCACAACTTCGTGGCCCGCGCGTGCCAGTCGCACCGCGACATGGCTTCCGATGAATCCCGTGGCTCCAGTGATGACGATTTTCATGGGGATGGCGTTCGGTTGTGTCAGTTTTTGTGCCCGAGTCCACCACAGACCTGAAGACATGATCGACCAGGCAGGTTCCGTCGCCCGCCGGGGGCCTTCGCCGCCGCCGAACAGATCCACTCGCCCGTTCGACAAGCTCAGGGCCCCGAGCCTGTCGAGGGGCTGGCGCTCGCGGCGACGAACTGGAAAACTGCTCGCGGAGCCAGTGGACGCTTGCCAGCCGGACCGCGGGTGCCGTTTGTTACCCGGCTCGCATGCGCGAAATCCTATTCATCTGCACCGGCAACTATTACCGGAGCCGTTATGCCGAGGCGTTGTTCAACCATGAAGCGTCCCGGCGCGGCCTCGACTGGCGCGCGTTTTCCCGGGGGCTGGCGGTCTACCTCGCTCCGCCGGACGGTCTGTCTGCCCATACGATCCGCAGGTTGCAAGAGCGTGGGATTACCCGCGACGGCACCGGGGCGGCCCCGGTTCAGGTGCAAGCGTCCGACTTCCGGCGCGCTGGGCTGGTGGTGGCATTGAAGGAAACCGAACACCGGCCCTTGATGGCGCGGCTGCATCCCGGCTGGGAGAACCGGATCGAATACTGGGAGATCAGCGACCTCGATGCGGCGACGCCGGAGGTGGCGTTGGGCGCGATCGAGGCCCACGTGATGGCTCTCCTGGCCGAATTGGGGAGCGCCTAGGCGAAGGATGCGACGCCGCAGCGAAAGGGGATTCGGAAGGAATCGCTGCACAGCGGCAGAAGGCTTACGAGGCGCCCGACAAGATGGGGAATGTGGAAAACAGGAACCCGGGGAAGCCGTTCTTTGCGCATCTGGCACCACCGTCAGGGTCGATCGCTCATTTTCACGAGGCGTTTGGGTCTCGTTGCGGTGACACTCCGTAGTTTGGTCTGCGGCCAGCCACAAGAGGATCAGGCAACACGAGAACAGCGTTCCAGCCTTCCTGATTTCCACATGCTCTTTTCCGACGGATCCCGCGCTTTCAGCTTTTCCGCTGTCAGCTTTTGGCCACGGGTGAGATTCGAAACGCGTGTCCGGCGGTGAATCCGACTTGAGACGCGACCGGCGGCGCCTATCGTTCGATTCACCCATGGCTTCTTCAACAGCGTCCCAAGTTCTCCAAGGCCGTCGCATTCTGCTCACGGGAGCATCCCGGGGCGTCGGTCTCGAATGTGCCCGCCTGTTCCTGGCATCGGGCGCCCGCGTGATCGGAGCGGCCAAAGACCCGGAGCGGTTGGAGGCCGTGGCGGAGCAACTCAAACCGCTGGGCGAATTCCATCCGCTGGTCCTGGACCTGACCCAGCCGGGCTTCGAGCGGGCCGCGGCCGCGGCGGTGACGCGCGATTTTGGCGGAGCCCTGGACATTCTCTTCAACAATGCGGGCATCATGTCGGGGAGCGATGGCGCCGTCAGTGAACCGCCGGGAAACCTCGAGAAAACGCTCCAGGTTAATCTGATCGCGGTCCACAATCTGATCCGGGGATTGTTGCCCGCCCTCCTCAAGGGCAAGGAACCGCGCATTTTGAACACCAGCAGCGGGGCCGGGAATGTCGGCGCTGTGGGCGAGAACAGTCTGGCGAGTTATCGCGTCAGCAAGTTTGCGCTGAACGGTTTGACGCTCAACTGGGCCGGAGCCTTGAAAGGACAGGTTGCCGTGAACGCGTTCGACCCCGGCTGGGTCAAGACGGACATGGGCGGGCCGAACGCGCCGGGCACGCCGCAGGAATCCGCGCGGGGTGCGCTGGATTTGGTGCTCAAGCCTTTCCCGGTCACGGGAAAATTCTGGAAGGACGGGAGCGAGATTCCCTGGTAGGGCAGAGGCGCCCTCTTCAACCGCGCTCCGCCACCGTCGCAGCCGGGTCGGACGCCGGTTTCTTGCCGGCCAGCGCGGTCTGTTCCGCCGCCAGCAACGCGGCATACATCGTGGCCGCGTCGGGCGCCGCGAGAAGGCGCGACACGACGTCGGTTTTCTGCACGATCAGACAAAGGCGGGCGAGCGTGTGCAGATGAATGCGTTCATCCTGGCAGCAGATCAGGAAGAACAACCACGTGGGCCGGCCGTCGGGCGCGCCGAAGTGGATCTCCTGGACGGTGCGGCCGACCACGATGAACGAGTCCTCAAAGCGGTACGGCTGGTGATTCCGGCAATGCAGGATGGCGAGGCCGCCCGGCAGGCCGGTGGAGCAAAGTTCTTCCCGCGCCTCCACGCTGGCGAGCAAATCCGCCGGATCCAGCACCCGCCCGATTGTCTCGGCCAGGGCGACCAGGTCGCGGATGACGGATTTCTTCGTCTTCGACACCATGGCGTCCGCGATGGAATTGGACTGCAGCAGATCGGGAAGCAGTGTGTCATGAGCGAAAATCGCGCGGGTGCCCTGGGTCGATTTCTGATGATAGGCCGCCAGGCGTTTCGGCGGCAGGCCCAAGATCCGCTGCGAGGCCCAGGCATCGAGCTCACCGCGCAGAAAGATGGTTCGCCCGCCGCGATTTTGGTGCGGGATCTCCGTGGTTTTGACCAATTGCTCCAGCTCATTGCGCGTCACGTGCAAGTAGGCGGCGGCGGCGGTCAGATCCAAGATCCGGTATGGCATCGGACGCAGCTTAGCACCGCTGGCGCGATCAGGGCACAAAAAACGTGCGACCCAAGGAGGGATCGCGCGGGGTCTGGTCGCGGGCGCTGCCGGTGGCGAGCTTAGCCAACGATGCAATCGAATGCAGGGCGGGGTCACCGCACTCCAAGTCGTGCCAGTTCGGCGTTACGCCACCGCCGGTTTGAGCGCGGCCAACGCGGCGCGCTGGGAACGGCGGTGCAATTTGTCCAGGGCCACGTAGGTGACCGGCGTGGTGAACAGCGTCAGGGCCTGGGAGAAAACCAAGCCCCCGCCGATCGAGATGGCGGTGCGGTCTCTCCGATGCCGGATGTAACCGCGCCGGACGCCCGGCGTCTCTGCGAACGAGTGAAGATTGAACAGAATGTTCAGCATTCAAACGGCGATCCGGCAGCGGTGATCGCCGTCGTCGCGCAGTCTCACTTCCGGCGTTATGGCTACGCCCGGACGTCGATGAAGGAGATCGCGGAGGACTGCGGCATGTCCGTCGCGAATCTCTACCGCTACTACGAGGGCAAGCCGGCGCTCGGCGCCGCCGTGGCGGCCGCCGGACTTGCGGCTCTGTTCGCGGCCTGCGATCGCGCGGTCGCGGGAGTGCGGGGAGACCCGGCCACGAAACTCATCGCCCTGTTTCAGGCCCTGATCGACGGTACCCGCCGGCAGGTCAAATCGGCGCCACTGCTCTTCGAGCTGGGAATGACGGTGGCGCGCGAACGGCCGGAACACCGGCAACGGATTCTGCAGGAAACCGAAGCCCGCATTGTCGCAATCCTCGTGGCGGGCGGCGATGCCGGGGCGATGGCGGCGATCGACGCCCGGGTCGCCGGCCGGTTGATCCTGATGGCAAGCGCGCCCTTCGTCCTCCCCTGGATGCTGCGGAGCCTGCCATTCGGCAATCCACGTCCCCTGGTCGAACCGCTCGTGAAATGCTTGGTTTCCGGCCTGAAGAAGGCAGATTCGAACGGGCCAGCCGCCGCGGTTTGCCACAGCGGTCAACCCTGAAAATCAGTCTTCCGTTTGTCGCGAAATCCCGGCCTCATACACCTTTTTCCCATGACCGACCAATCCCGGAAGTCCTCCGTATCCGCCCCAGTTCTCCCTGACCCGCCGCCGCCTGCCGCCCGCCGATGGAAGCCCTGGCAAAAGTGGTTGCTGTGGCTGCTGATCGTCGCCGCCGTGCTCGTAATCGGTTACGCGCTCGTCGTTCGGCCCCTGACCCGCGCCGGTTCGGGCCGCGTTCGCGCCGGTGCCGGAGCGGTGCCGGTCACGGCGGAGCCTGCGCGCAAAGCCGATCTGAATGTGCGCATTGTCGCCCTGGGCACAGTCACGCCGCTGAAGACGGTCACCGTGCGCAGCCTGGTGGATGGCCAGCTCCAGAAGGTGCTGTTCACGGAAGGCCAGTCGGTGGAGGCGGGCGCGCCCCTGGCGGAAATCGATCCGCGTCCATTCGAAGCGCAGAAAGAGCAGGCCGAGGCCATGCTGGCCCGGGACCGGGCGCTGCTCGACAACGCCCACCTGGATTTCGAACGTTTCAACACGCTGCTCGCACAGGATTCGGTGGCGAAACAGCAGGTGGACACCCAGGCGGCGCTGGTGCGGCAGTACGAGGCAACCGTGAAGCTGGATCAGGCGCAGATCAACACCACGGCGCTCCAGCTCACCTACGCGCATATCATTGCGCCCATCACGGGTCGTGTCGGGTTGCGCCTGGTGGACATCGGAAATCTGATCCATCCCTCCGATGCCAACGGGATCGCGGTGATCACCCAGCTTCGACCTATCTCCGTGCTGTTTGCCATTCCGCAGGACGCGCTGCCCCAGGTCTTGAAACGTTTCAAGTCGAACGAACCGATGGCCGTTGAGGCCTACGACCGGGACGGCCGGGCCCTGCTCGCCACCGGCCGGCTCGTGACCATCGACAACCAGATCGATCCAAGCACCGGCACGGTCAAGCTGCGCGCCGAGTTTCCCAACACCGACGAGATGCTGTTTCCCAACCAGTTTGTGAATGTGCAGTTGATCGCGGATCAGATCCAGGGCGCCACCGTCGTGCCCACCGCCGCCATCCAGCGCAGCACCACGGCCACTTACGTTTATCTTGTGGCGGATCAAAAGACGGCCTCGGTCCGTCAGGTTGAGACCGGCCCGTCGGAGCATGGCCTGATCATCGTTTCCAAAGGTCTCGCCCCGGGTGATGTCGTGGTGGTGGATGGCGTCGACAAGTTGCGCGATGGCTCCGCAGTCGAACTCGTGAGCGGGACCGCCGGCGCCACCGCCGGCGCGGCAGCCGGACCGGAGAAGCCAACTGGCAAGCGGGGAGGCGCGGGCTCCCGGCCGCCACAGAACTGAGCAACCTGCCCACCCGTTCACGTGAATCCTTCAAGACCGTTCATCCTCCGTCCGGTCGCGACCTCGCTGCTCATGGTCGCCATCCTGTTGGGGGGCGCCTTCGCCTACCGCATGCTGTCCATTTCGGCGCTGCCGCAGGTCGATTACCCGACGATCCAGGTCGTCACGCTGTATCCCGGCGCCAGTCCGGACGTGATCACCTCGTCGATCACCGCGCCGCTCGAGCGCCAGTTCGGCCAGATGCCGGGCCTCAGCCGCATGGCTTCGACCAGCTCCGGCGGGGCTTCGATGATCACGCTGACCTTCAGCCTCGACCTGACGCTCGACGTGGCGGAGCAGGAAGTGCAGGCCGCGATCAACGCGGCCAGCAATCTTCTGCCGGTCGACCTCCCGACGCCGCCGATCTACAACAAGGTCAATCCGGCGGACGCGCCCATCATCACCCTGGGCATCACCTCCGCGACGATTCCATTGCCCAAGGTCGAGGACTTGGTCGACACGCGGCTCGCGCAAAAACTGTCGCAGATTCCCGGCGTCGGACTGGTCAGCATCAGCGGCGGCCAGCGCCCTGCGGTGCGCGTGCAGGCGGATCCCCGCGCTCTGGCGGCGTGCGGACTGACCCTGGATGACGTCCGGACCGCCATCGGCAACGCCAACGTCAACCAGGCCAAGGGAAGTTTCGACGGCCCGACGCGCGCATCGACGATCGACGCCAACGACGAGCTCAAGTCGGTGGAGGATTATGAGAAGCTGATCATCGCCTACCGCAACGGCGCCCCGATCCGCCTGAGTGACGTGGCCAAGGTGGTCAACAGCGCGGAGAATGTGCAACTGGCCGCCTGGGCCAACGAGCGCGCTGCCATCATCCTGAACGTCCAGCGCCAGCCCGGGGCCAATGTCATCGAGGTGGTCGACCGGATCAAACAACTGCTGCCGCAACTGCAGTCCGGCCTGCCGGCCTCGATTGAGGTAATCCCGCTGACCGACCGGACCGTCACGATCCGCGCGTCGGTCAACGATGTGCAGATCGAGCTCATGATCTCGATCGCCCTGGTCGTAATGGTCGTGTTCCTGTTTCTGCGCAACATCCCGGCGACGATCATTCCGGGCGTGGCGGTCCCGCTCTCGCTCGTCGGAACCTTCGGCGTGATGTACCTGGCGGGGTTCAGCATCAACAACCTCACGCTGATGGCGCTGACGATCGCCACCGGCTTCGTGGTCGACGACGCCATCGTGATGATTGAGAACATCGCCCGCTACATCGAGGAGGGCGAAGCGCCCCTTGAAGCCGCGCTGAAGGGCGCCGAGCAGATCGGCTTCACGATCATCTCGCTGACCGTGTCCTTGATCGCCGTGCTGATTCCGCTGCTCTTCATGGGGGACGTGGTCGGCCGTCTGTTCCGCGAGTTTGCGATCACGCTC
>DASRKV010000242.1:0-3500 GCA_035648795.1 Opitutaceae bacterium | reverse complement strand
GATTAGACCCATAGCAGCAAGATAGCACTCCGCTGCAACCGCTCCTATGGGGTCTTTCCCCACCAAAAACAGATCCCCCAACAGGGTGCCGACGACCGACATCCCAAAAGCCACGTTTGTTGGCCCCATAGGCTTCCAGGCTGAGGGAATGCGGGCCGGCCACAACCTTGGGGCCGGTAGGTGGACACCCCACTGCGTTAACCCGGCTTTTATTTGCGCCGGAGCAAATCGAACCCAGTATTGCTAATATGAGAATCTCCTCCGCTCTCTCCGCCCCCCTCGCGTTCTGCGCGCTTCTTTTACTTGGTGCCTCGCACGGTCTGGCGGCAGCAGAAGCCGCCCCCGTGACCGCAGCCATCGCCGTCATTCATCCTACGACTGGAAATGAGACTGGCGGGATCGTCACCTTCACCGCGACCGATGGCGGAGTGAAAGTCATCGCGGATGTAACCGGGCTCACCCCCGGCAAACATGGCTTCCATATCCACGAGTTCGGCGACATCAGCGACTCGGCCAAGGCAATGAGCACGGGAGGCCATTACGATCCCGACGGCGCGCATCACCATGCGCTAGTCGAGGCGGACCGTCCCGCCGCCATGCCTCATCACGCGGGGGATATGGGCAATCTGGTGGCCGACAGCGCCGGCAAAGCCCATCTCGAAATTACGCTGCAGGGCGTGAGCCTGATGGGACCGGCAGATCCCCTTGTCGGTCGGGCAGTGATCATTCACGCGAATTCCGATGACGGCGGCCAGCCCGTCGGAAACGCGGGTGGCCGGGTTGGCCAAGGCGTGATCGGAATCGCCAAAGCGAAGTGAAACGGCATCAGATCTTGGAGGACGTCTGCTCCTCCGAGGCTTGGAATCTCCGCTTCAAGGATATTGAGCGGCACCCCTTTTCAACGCCCTGATTTGAGGGCAATCCGTTCGCAGCATGTTCGGGCAGACAGGGGCGCGGGGGCGGTGATTGAGCGCCCGCCCGAAAAGGAGCAAAACGCGACCCGATTTAAAATGATGGCGACCGCGGTCCGCCGCGAAGGATGGAGATTGGATCCGACTTGGATCATAATATTCGAGCATGAGTGACTTTTTCTTCGCCCGTTCGCTGATGGCCATGTCCCTGGCCTTCCATATTGTGTTCGCGGCCCTGGGCATCGGGATGCCGTTGCTCATGGTCCTGGCTGAAGGAGCTCATCTTCGCACCCGGCAGCCGGTTTATCTCGAGCTTGCCAAGCGGTGGGCGAAGGGAACCGCGATTCTCTTCGCGGTCGGTGCGGTCTCCGGCACGGTGCTTTCCTTCGAACTCGGTTTGCTCTGGCCCGGTTTCATGGGAAAGGCCGGGGCGATTATCGGCATGCCCTTTTCTCTCGAAGGTTTCGCCTTTTTCACCGAAGCGATTTTCCTCGGCGTCTATCTTTATGGCCGGAGCCGTCTGCCTCCGTTGCTCCACTGGCTGGCGGGAGTGGTTGTCGCCGTCAGTGGCATCCTGTCCGGGATTTTCGTCGTGACGGCCAACGCGTGGATGAACGCGCCGGCTGGTTTCAAATTCATCGACGGCCAGTTCACCGAAATCGACCCGATCGCGGCCATGTTGAACCCCGCGAGCTTTCATGAAGTCCTGCACATGACGCTGGCTGCCTTCGTCGCGACAGGTTTCGCGGTGGCGGCGGTGCATGCGTTCTTTCTGCTGCGAAATCCGACCAGCCCTTTCCATCGTAGCGCACTGGGCCTGGCGCTGGCCGTCGCGTGCATCAGCATCCCGCTGCAAATCGCGAGCGGCGACCTGAGCGCCCGCGCGGTGGGCGCGCTGCAACCGGCCAAGCTCGCGGCGATGGAGGCGCATTACCGGACCCAGGAGGGAGTGCCGTTGCTCATCGGTGGCCTTCCCGACGATGCGACGCGCACGACCCGCTGGGCGCTCACGATTCCGCGCGGCTTGAGTTTGCTGATTGCCGCCGACCCGAGCGCCAAAGTTGCCGGCTTGGAGGAGTTTCCGCGCAACAACTGGCCCAACGTGCGGATAGTCCATTGGTCGTTTGACCTGATGGTTCTTTCGGGCATGGCAATGCTGGCCGTGGCCGGGTGGTCGGGCTGGCTCTGGTGGCGGCACCGGCGGCTGCCGGACCATCCGCGACTGTTGCGCGCGCTGGTCGCCGCCGGACCGCTGGGTTTTGTCGCGATCGAAGCCGGCTGGGGCGTAACCGAAGTCGGGCGCCAACCTTGGATCATTTACAACGTGATGCGAACGGAGGACGCCGTCACGCCGATGCCCGGGATCGCGGTCCCGTTCGTCGCTTTTGCGGTCTTGTATGTCTTTCTCGCCACCGTCGTTTTCATGCTGTTGCGAGGTCTGTTCCGGGAGACAGCCGGAGAGGTCTCCGAGTCATCGTCAGCCTGAAGTCATGCTCACGCTCGCCGTTACAGTTTCACTTTTGTCGTCGCTGATCCTGTATGCGCTCATGGGCGGCGCGGATTTTGGCGGTGGCATGTGGGACTTGCTGGCGACCGGGCCGCGCGCCACCCGGCAGCGGCAAGCGATCGCGAATGCCATCGCGCCCATCTGGGAGGGCAACCACGTCTGGCTCATCCTCGTGGTGGTGGTGCTGTTCACCGGTTTCCCTACCGGGTTTGCCGCGATGATGACCGCGCTGAATATCCCCGTCACCGTGATGCTCATCGGGATCGTGCTGCGCGGCGCGGCGTTCATCTTCCGCAACTACGACTCGCAGTCGGATGCGGTGCAGCGGCGTTGGGGATCGGCGTTCGGCATCGCCAGTTTTCTCGCGCCGTTTTTCCAAGGCGTGATTCTGGGCGCCCTGGCCACCGGGCAGATTCGCGTCGCGAACGGTCAGGTGACGACAGGTTTTTTTGCAGGCTGGCTGACGCTGTTCGCGCTCGCCTGCGGCGTGTTCGCGCTCGGGCTGTTTGCGTTTTTGGCAGCCACCTACCTGACCCTCGACGCGAAGGATCAGGCCGATTTGCAGAATGATTTTCGGCTGCGGGCAATCGGGTCAGGTCTGGCCCTGGTGCCGGTTGCTGGGGTGGTTTTTCTCACGGCCAGGCAGGGCGCGCCGGAAATCTTTCGCGGATTGACGCAGTGGTGGGCGCCCGTGCTGCTCGGCGCAACGGGCTCCTGCACCGTTGGCGCGCTCGTGGCTCTGTGGTGGCGGCGATTTGCCTTGGCGCGGGTGGCGGCCGCGGGTGAGGTGACGCTCATCCTCGTTGGGTGGAGTCTGGCGCAATATCCGAATCTGGTCACGCCGGACGTCACGATCGCAAACGCCCGTGCGCCGGAAGCGACGTTGCGCCTGCTGATCCTGGCGTTGGCTGTCGGCGCTCTTGTGCTGCTCCCGTCGCTGGTCTTCTTGTTCCGCCTTTTCAAAGGCACCAAGCGCCGTTGACGGAGAGAATACCGACCTGTCGCGCCAGCATTCAACGCCAGTGGAGGGTGCGGTAGGGCAAGACCCCATGGCACCTCATGCGTTCGCAAGGCATGATCGG
>DASRKV010000241.1:0-2618 GCA_035648795.1 Opitutaceae bacterium | reverse complement strand
CAAGTCGGTCTGGCTGCCCTGGCTCTGGCCCGTGTTCAACCAGATCTTCCTCATGGTCTACATGTCGAAGTGGATGCGCCGCTCCAACGTCATGACCGGGGCCGAGTGGATCAACACGCGGTTCGGCGCCGGCCGGGGCGCTGTTCTGGCCCACCTCAGCGTGGTGGTCTTCGCCTTGGTCAGCGTGATCGGATTCCTGGCCTATGGATTCGCGGGCATTGGCAAGTTTCTCGCGCCGTTCCTGCCGTGGGATTTTTCGCCGAACACCTATGCCATCACATTGATGGGGCTGACCGCCATCTACGTGGTGGCAGGCGGGATGTACAGCGTCGTGATCACTGAACTTCTCCAGTTCACGGTCCTGACCGTCTCGTCCGTCGCGGTGGCCATCGTGGCGATGGTGAAGATCTCGCCGGAAGCGATCTCGGCTGCGGTGCCCGCCGGGTGGAAGCACCTTTTTTTCGGCTGGCACCTGAATCTCGACTGGTCGGGCCTGATCCAGTCCGTCAACGTGAAGATCGCCGAGGACGGGTACTCGCTCTTCACGATCTTCTTCATGATGACGCTGTTCAAGGGGGTGCTCGTCAGCCTCGCCGGACCGGCGCCGAACTACGATATGCAACGGATTCTGGCAACGCGGAGCCCGGCGGAAGCCTCCAAGATGAACTGGTTTGTCTCCTGCTGCCTGTTCTTCCCCCGCTATCTGATGATCTCGGGATTCACGGTGATGGCCCTGGTGTTTTTCAGCCCCCAGATCAAGGCCATGGGCGCCCACATCGACTTTGAGCAGATCCTGCCGGACACGCTGAGCAATTTCATGCCGGCCGGCGTCCTGGGTCTGGTTCTGGCGGGGCTCCTGGCCGCTTACATGTCGAATTTCGCGGCCACGATCAACGCGGCGCCGGCCTACGTGGTGAATGACATCTACAAACGTTACATCAATCCGAACGCCAGCCGGCGCACGCTGATCGTCATGAGCTACGTCGTCTCGTTGGTGTTCGTGGTCGTCGGCATCTTTTTCGGGCTGCGCGCGCGGGACATCAACCAGGTCACCCAGTGGATCGTATCGGCGCTGTGGGGCGGCTACACGGCGGCCAACATCCTCAAGTGGTACTGGTGGCGCTTCAACGGCTACGGCTATTTTTGGGGCATGATCACCGGCATCGCCTCCGCGCTGATCCTGTCCAAGTTCCCGTTTTTGTACCTCTGGCTGTATCCGGAAATCGTGGCCAATCTGTACCCGCTGTATTCCTTCCCGGTCATCCTGGTGCTCTCGACGATTGGCTGCGTGCTCGGGACCCTGCTGACCGAGCCCGAGGGTGACGAAATCCTCATGAAATTCTACCGGCAGGTCCGGCCATGGGGCTTCTGGAAGCCCATTCACCAGAAGGTCGTGGCAGCCGATCCCAGCTTCAAGTCCGACGCGAATTTCAAGCGCGACATGTTCAACATCGTCATCGGGATCATCTGGCAGACCTCGCTGGTCGTGCTGCCGCTTTACATCGTAATCCGGGACAGCAAGCCGATGTTCGAAGCGATCGTGGTGCTCGTGATCACCTCATTGATCCTGAAGAAGACCTGGTGGAACAAGATCACGGATTAGCCAGCAGCCGGTCGGGTTCGGACCCTCCCGCCTGCTGAGCGAGGCGCCGCCGCAGGATCTCGTAGCCGCGAGCGCCAGCGAGTGGTTTAGGCTGTATAGATCGCCGCGGTGGACCACTCGCTCGCCCTCGCAGCGACGAGCCCGATTCATCTCCGCCGAATCTTATTTGACGGGAATGGTTTGAAGTTTGCGGCCAATGCGTAGATTCCTCCCATCCACATGGCCGCGCACAGCCGTCCGAGTCTGATTTCCCTTCTAGCGGCGGGATTACTTCTCGCCGGCTGCAAGGACACCAAGATCACTTCGTATCGTGTTGCGAAGGAGTCTGATTCGAACGCGGGTGCGGCGCCGCTCGCCGCTCCGGCTGCGGCCGCCAACACCAATGATCTGCCACCCGATGCCCGCGGCCTGCCGGCGTCCGGTCCAATGGCCGACGGCGCCCTTCCCCCAGGACATCCGCCCATCGAAGGAATGCCGGCGCCCGGCGACGCTGGTCCCGCCATGGCCGCGACGCCGGTTCCCACCGCGGCGAACCAGACGCTCACCTGGACCGCTCCGGACGGTTGGACGCCAAAGAAGGCCTCGGCGATGCGCAGGGGGAGTTACGCGGTCGGCGGCCCCGAGGGCGCCGGCGACATCTCGATCACCGCGTTCCCCGGCGACGTGGGCGGCGATCTCGCCAACGTCAATCGCTGGCGCGGCCAGCTTCAACTTCCGCCGGTCCCGGACGTCACCGGCGCGCTGCAGCCGCTCGAGGCCAACGGCCTGCACATGCTGGTCTTCGAAGGCGCCAACCAGGGCGTGCGGATGATCGGGGTGATCGTTCCCCAATCCGGCGCCACCTGGTTCTTCAAATTCACCGGACCCGACGCCTTGGTGGCGCATGAAAAGCCGGCGTTCCTCGATTTTCTCAAGACGGTCCGAGCCCCTTAGCCTGAATCCATGAAGTCGAAGGTCGAAAGTCGAATGTCGAGCTCGGTCAGACCCGTGGACTTTTGCGCGTTCACACCGCCAG
>DASRKV010000240.1:0-3268 GCA_035648795.1 Opitutaceae bacterium | reverse complement strand
GTGAGCGTCTGCTCCGAGTTCGCGTCCGCCGCGGCAGGCGACGGCTTGGCCGGGGGCGACTGGGTTGACGCAACATCCGGCTTGGTTTCGTTCCCGCCCAACGCCGCCGCTGCCGCCCATAGGAATCCAGTAGCCGATGCGACGACAGCCGGCAACAGACGGTAAGGGCGGAAGCGACCCATGGGGATAATGACCGCACATACTCTCTCTGAAGTTACGCCGTCTGGCAACTCGTGGGCATCACTGAGTCTTACGGAATGAAGTGACGCTGGTGGAGCGCGGTGTCACGCCGAAGGCGTCTTGAGGACAAGCCGCACCACCTCTGTCTGTCACCACTCGCTGGTGCGCGCGGCTACGGAACGAAACACTCGCTCGCTGGCGCTTTTGGCGCCCATAAGCCTGCCGGATATAGGTGACCAATTATGGGCGAACTATGCAAAATATTCATGCATGGCGGGAAACCTGCTGCCTGAGCATTTCTATCCATGAAACCCCTTGGACTGGCTCTTTTTGTTTCAATTGGCTTCCTGCTGTCGTCGATGACGCTGCGGGCGGCGGATGCCCCTGCCCCGCTGCCCCAGCCCTCCGTTGAGCAGCGGCTGGCCGACATCGAGGCGTACTTCAACAACACGGCGCGCGCCACCGACGGCCACGCCGTCTCCAGGATTCCCGGAGGGGGTCCCGGGCACAGCGCCTGGATGATGACCAGTTCGGCGCTGGTGCTGTTCATGACGCTGCCGGGACTGGCGCTTTTTTATGGCGGCCTGGTCCGGCGCAAGAACGTGCTGTCGGTCCTCGCCCAATGCCTTGGCCTCGCCGCGGTGGTCACGATTCTCTGGTGGCTTTGCGGATACAGTCTGACCTACGCCCGGGGCAGCCCGTTCATCGGCGGATGGAGTTTCGCCTTCCTGCGGCAGGTTGGCGCCGCCCCCAATGGCGATTACGCGCAATGGATTCCGCACAGTCTGTTCGCGATCTATCAATTGATGTTCGCCATCATCACGCCGGCGTTGACGGTGGGCGCGATCGCGGAACGCATGAAATTCAGGGCGGTCATGTTTTTCAGCGTCATCTGGATGTTCGTCGTCTACTTCCCGATCGCCCACATGGTCTGGGGGACGGGCGGCTGGATGAACGGCCTCGCCAATCCCGCCGCCGGGATCAAAGCCATCGATTTTGCCGGCGGGCTCGTCGTCCACATGACCTCGGGCTGGAGTGCGCTGGTCTTGTGCCTGGTGGTCGGCAAACGCCATGGGCACGGGCGGGAACCGATGCCGCCTCACAGCATGGTATTATGTATGACCGGCACCGGCATGCTTTGGGCCGGGTGGTATGGCTTCAACGCCGGCAGCGCGGCGGCCGCCGACGGCGTCGCCGTCAACGCCTTCGTCGCCACCACGCTCTCCGCGGCGGCGGGCTGCTTCTCCTGGTCGGCGGTCGAGTACTTCCGGCGCGGCAAGCCCAGCGTCCTCGGGCTCTGCTCCGGCGCGGTGGCGGGACTCGCGACGATCACGCCGGCCAGCGGTTTCGTCACGGCGGGAAGTGCGGTCTTGATCGGCTTGGCGGCCGGCGCCGCGACCTACTTCGCCTGCAATAATCTGAAGGCCCGATTCGGCTACGACGATTCGCTGGACACGTTTGGCGTCCACGCCGTGGGTGGTACGCTGGGAACGATCCTCACCGGCGTCTTCGCGACCGCGGCAGCAAACCCCAATCTCGCTGCGGGCCCAATTGCCAGTTTGGTGGGGCAGGCCTTGTGGATCGAGCAAATCAAGGCCGCGGCGGTCGTGCTGGTCTGGTCGACGGTGGCCACGGCCGGAATCGCCTGGCTGGTCGGTCTCTCGGCTAGCGGATTGCGCGTGGCAAGCGACGACGAGACGGTCGGTCTCGATCTCGCCGAGCACGGCGAAGAAGGCTACATCGTCGAATGAATTGAAACGATGAGTTGTAGGAGCCTGCTTGCCCGTTCGACAGGCTCATCCTTCCACAGGACTTCGACGAGCTCAGTCGAGTCGCTCAGGATGACCCTGAGCACCGTCGAACGGGTCAGGGTCCCGAGCATGCTTGCGGTGAGCTTGTCGAAACCGTCGAGGGATAAGCGATCTTCCTTCTGAAATCGCCTGCAAGCAGGCTCCTACCCCGCTTGCAAGGAGTGCAGCCGGGCGTAGAGTCCGTCGGAAGCCAGCAGGGTCTCGTGGGAGCCAATCTCCACGATCCGCCCATGGTCCAGCACGACGATCCGGCGCGCATTGCGGATCGTCGACAGCCGGTGGGCGACGACAAACGTGGTCCGACCACGCATCAGCCGGACCAGGGCTTCCTGGATCAGCGCCTCGGTTTCGGTGTCGAGCGCCGAAGTCGCCTCGTCGAGGATGAGTACCCGCGGATTGCGGATGAGTGCCCGGGCGATGGCCAGACGCTGCTTCTGGCCGCCGGACAAACGGGCGCCTTTCTCGCCCACCGGGGTCTCGAGCCCGGCCGGCAGCCGGGAGACGAAATCCCACGCGTTGGCGTCGCGCAATGCCTGCACCACGGTGGCCGCCGGCACCGCCGTCAAACCGTAGGTGACATTTTCGCGGACGCTGCCGTCGAACAGGATCGACTCCTGGGGCACGACCGAAAGAAAGCGCCGGTAGGTGCGCAAGTCGTGCGCCTGCATGTCATGGCCGTCGAAGAGGATGCGCCCGGCGGTCGGACGGATGAAGCCAATGACAAGATTGAGGACCGTTGATTTTCCCGCGCCGGACGGGCCCACCAGGGCGATCGTTTCTCCGGGCGAGACCGCCAGGGAAAATTCGTGCAGCGCCGCAAGCTGCGAGCCGGGATAAACAAAACTCACCTGCTCAAAACTGAACGCTCCTTCCACTGCGGTGACCGCGGCCTTGCCCTCGTTGTTTTCCAAGTCCGGGCATTGCAGGACCTCGCCGATCGAGCGGATCGATTCGAGCCCTTTGGTGATTTGCGGCGTGGTTCCCACCAAGCCGAGCACCGAGCTCGTGATGAGGCCGAAATAGGTGGTCAGCAGCACCACGTCGCCCGCCCCGAGCGGCAGCCAGCCGGACAGACAGATCCAGGCGGAGACGAGGAGGCAAAGCATGTTGAAACCGTTGAAGATCGCCCAGGACAACGCGCCAAAAACCGCGTTGATCCCGTCAACATGGAGCGCCGCCGCCTGGACGCGTTCCAACGAGGCCCCCATTCGCGCGAGCGCCGTGGATTCGAGCCCGTGGGCGCGGGTGACCGGAAGCAGGTGCGTCATCTCGATCAC
>DASRKV010000239.1:0-3743 GCA_035648795.1 Opitutaceae bacterium | reverse complement strand
AATCACCCGCGCTCGCCGCGCTGGAACGCCTGAATCAAGGGCAAGTGTCCGATCTGATCCCGACAGCAGACCAGGGCTTCTTCGTGTACGTCCGGGAGAAGAAAAATCCCGACCTCGCCGAGTCCAGCCCCAAATTCGCTGCGACCCAGGCCATGCTCGCCCAGCAGTCGGCCTATATTGGCGGCAGCCTCCTCTTGGGCGAAGTCGTGTCGACCGAATTGAAAAAAAACGCGCCGGCGCCGGCCCGTTGATCGGTCGCGCCGCCGGCCGCCGGTCGGAACCGTTGATCCCTCGCCGCTGCCGCCAGTCCAAAATCCTTCAACACGGCGCGGGGCGCCGGGCAGACTCAACCCTGTCATGGCTGCCCTGCTTTTCCTCGCCCAGCGTCCCCATCGGCCCTTCGCCGGCCCGCAATGTGCATCGCATGCCAGTGTCAGTTCTGCGAAACTTTTCGGAACCGCTTGGCGTCACCTGCCCAGGGCCGGCCGGCGGCCAGACCCGGCGAACGGATTTGATCCGCCTTCAACCACCACCTCGTAGGTATGTCTTAGAATCATCTGGCTGCGCCTTCTGCCGGTGCTCCATCCTCCTTGCCCAGCCGTTCTCTCCGCCATGTCGAACCGCCTCCGCTCTTCCCTCGTCGCTGCCAGTCTGCTCGCCGGCCTCTGCCTGCCGGTCAGCGCCCAAACGGCTGTTCCGCCGACCAGTCTCCCCGCCGTCCCCGCTCCGGCGGCCGCCCCGCTGACGCTGCAGGAATGCGTCCAGCGCGCGCTGCAGCACGGTTTTGACCTCGAGATCCAGCGGTACAATCCGGCCATCGCGAAGGATGCGGTCGATGTCGCCCGGGGCGGCTTCTATCCGACCCTCTCGTTCAACGGCTCGCAGAGTCACTCCGACACCGGGCCGCTGGGAGGCACCGCCGGGACCCAGAGCGATGCCCGTGACACCCGCCTCGCCGCCACCGACCTGCTGCAGACCGGCACGACCGTCAACGTCAGCACTGACTTGAACCGCTCCAAGACGAATCCCCCTTTGCTCACCAGTTTCTACAATCCGGTCTACAACTCGGATCTCACGGTGGCCATCACCCAGCCCCTCCTGCGCGGCGCCGGCATCGCGGTGACGACGGCGACGCTCAACCGAGCGAAGATCGGCCTGACCCGCGCCGGCTTCGACTTCCAGGCCCAGGCGCTCAATATTGTGCAGCAGACGGAGGCCGCCTACTACAACTTGGTTTATGCCCGGGAACAGCTCCGGGTCTACCGGGTTTCGCTTGATCTGGCCAACCGGCTGCTCGACGAGGCGCAGGCCAAGAAGACGGTCGGCACCGCGACCGCCGTCGACGTCCTGCAAGCCCAGGTCGGCGTCGCGAACGCCCGCAGCAATGTGCTCTCCGCCGAGAAAAGCGTCAAAGACACTTCCGACGCCCTGCTTGCGCTTATTGACCGGTTCGAACTCGATACGACGTTGGGCGACGCGAAATTTGAAGATTTCACCGGGCAGTTGCCGGTGATCGAGTCCTCCTACCAACTCGCGCTGCACCACCAGCCGGACTACATCTCGGCCAAGATGCAGCTTGATCAGTTCCAGCTCGACCTCGGCGTCGCCAAGAACGCCCTCAAGCCGACCGTCAACGTGGATGGCATCCTCGGATTCAACGGCACGCGCGGCAGCGCCTATGACGCGTTCAACAGTGCCGTCAATCGCGACGGCAACTCGTGGGAGGTCGACCTCACGGTGAGCTATCCGTGGGGGCGCGTCAGCGACAAGGCGCGCTACCGCCAGAGTCTTTCGATCCTCAGTCAGCAGACGCTGGTGGTCCGCCAGCTTGAACAAAACATTCTGGTGCAGGTTCGATCCGCCGTGCGGGCGGTCGAAACCAACAGCGAGAAGGTGAAGATCGCCGCCCTGGCCGCTGAATTCAGCGCCAAGGAGTATGACCTGGAGAACGCCCGCTTCTCCGCCGGACTCGCCACCAGCCGGGATGTGTTGCAGACGCAGTCCGACCTGGAGAACGCCCGCGTCGCCGAGCTGCAGGCGCGGATCACGCTCCAGAATTCCATTTCGGCCCTACACCGGCTGGAAGGCAGCTCGCTCGACCGGTATCACCTCACGGTGCCCGAGTAGGCCGCGCGATGGGCGCACCCTGGAAAAGCGCCGGCAGGTCGAATTCGCCCGCCGGCCAGACCGGATGCGGCGGCAGTTGCGTGCGAAACCAGGTGAGCTGCTTCTTGACCAGTGCCCGGGTGTTCTTGCCGATCGCGGCCGCCAGGTCGTCTTCGCGCATCCGACCCTCAAGGCAGGCGATCGTCTCCCGATAGCCGATGGCCCTGGCGGCGCTCGGATTCGTCCTGAGCCCGGCCGCCACCAACCGCCGCACCTCCTCCACCAAACCCGCCGCCAGCATGCTGCGGACGCGAGCATCGACGCGCGCCTCGAGCTCGGCCCGGGGCCGGTCCAGCTGCACGACTCGCGGTTGCCAATCGGCAAAGGGCGACGGTTGCCGCGCGAACGCCTCCGCCAGGT
The DNA here is from genome assembly GCA_035648795.1 of Opitutaceae bacterium. Taxonomy (GTDB): domain Bacteria; phylum Verrucomicrobiota; class Verrucomicrobiia; order Opitutales; family Opitutaceae; genus Fen-1467. The sequence goes on along the minus strand of DASRKV010000239.1, from coordinate 1,217 downwards.
CCGCCAGCGTGCGCCGCGAGGCCAGGCATCGTTCCAGGGCGCGGACCACGCGCCGCGGATTGCGGATGTCCAGGACGCCCAGTCCCCCGGGGTTCAGGGCCAGCAACTCCCCGACCAGCGCCGCCAGTCCTTCCCGTTCGAGCCGGGCCGCCACCGTTCGGCGCACGCCGGCGGGAACCTCCACGTCGTCGGCCACCGGCGCGAAGAACGCCTTGAGGTAAAACCCGCTGCCCCCGCTGACCAGCACCCGCCGGCCGCGCGCCTGGATATCGTCGCAGGCCGCCCGCGCCGCGGTGACGTAGCGCGCCACGTCCCAGGTCTCGGTGACCCCGAGGATGTCAATGAGATGGTGGGGAACGCGCCTCCGCTCCGCGGCGGTCGGCTTCGCCGTGCCCACGTCCATGCCGCGGTAGAACAACAACGAATCGCACGATACGATCTCGGCGCCAAACGTTTCCGCCCAGCGCAAGGCCCATTCGGTCTTCCCGACCGCCGTGGGTCCGGTGAGGACATAAAGGACGCGATCCATTCCCGGGCGGTCTGTCCGGAAAGAACGCGGCGTGCAATCCCGGGATTTTACGTGCGTTTCCCGCCCGTCTGCCGCACAGTAAGCGGGCTGGGTTGTCTCCATGAACAAGGCTTCCTTCACCCACGTTCGCAACGCGTTTCTTTCGGGGCTCCTGCTGCTCGCGCCGCTGGCCGTCACTTGGCTGGTCTTCAGCCGGCTGTTTGAATGGGTCGGTGGCAGCTTCCGGCCGATCTTCCTGCCCCTGCTCCCCGCCTCGCTGGCCCAGTTTGCCATCCTCTGGGACATCCTCGCCACGATCATCGTCCTGGCGATGGTCACCGCCCTGGGGTACTTTTCCCGCTACGTCTTCGGCCAGTATTTTGGCGGACTGGCCGAGCGTTTCGTCCAGAGTATTCCCGGCGTCAATACGGTCTACAACACGGTGAAGCAGATCGTGGAGACGTTCTCCACGCAGAACCGCAACCTGTTTTCCAAGGTCGTGCTCGTGCAATTCCCCCGCGCGGGCGTTTACACCATCGGCTTCCTCACCAACCGGACCCAAGGTGAGCCCCAAGCCAAGACCGGCGAGAAACTCTGGTCCGTTTTTGTTCCGACCACCCCCAATCCGACGAGTGGTTTTCTGCTGTTGCTTCCCCCACAGGAGATCATCGAACTCGAGATGTCGGTCGGCGACGGCATGAAGATGGTG
>DASRKV010000238.1:0-7026 GCA_035648795.1 Opitutaceae bacterium | reverse complement strand
TCCCTGGAGTCATTGGGCCGGGTCTTGGATTTTCTGGCGGAGCAGCACCTGGACCGTAGCGGTGTGCTTTTTGCGCTGGGCGGCGGGGTGATCGGCGACTTGGCCGGGTTCGCGGCAGCCGCCTATCTGCGCGGCATCGATTACCATCAAATTCCCACAACCTTGCTCGCCATGGTGGACAGCTCGGTCGGCGGCAAGACCGGCATCAACCTGAAGGCCGGCAAGAACCTGGCCGGGGCGTTTCATCAACCGCGAGGCGTCTTCATCGGCACGGGATACTTGGCGACGCTGCCGGCGCGCGAGTTTGCCGCCGGCATGGCCGAAGTGATCAAGGATGGTCTCTTGGGCGATGCGGAGCTATTCGGCCGGCTGGAGCATTCGCCTCTCTCGGTTGCCAGCCCCGATCTGCCGGCCGTCATCCGCGGCTGCTGTGCCATCAAGGCGCGCCTGGTCGAGACGGACGAGCGCGAACAGGCAAACAAGGGCGGTCGGGCCTTGCTGAATCTCGGTCACACCTTCGGCCATGCGATCGAACAGGCGACCGGTTATGGCCGCTACCTGCACGGCGAGGCCGTGGCCATCGGTCTGGCCGCCGCCGCCCGCCTGTCGCGGGCGCTCGGCCTCCTCACCGCGGACGAGGTGGCGCGAGTCGACGCGGTTCTGTCCGCGCATGCCCTGCCCACCCGGCTGACGGCCGCTCTGCCGGTGACCGGGCTCATGGCGGCGATGGCCCGCGACAAGAAAGTGCGCGCCGGGCTGCCGCGTTTCGTCGTGCTGACACGCCTGGGTGAGGCCGCCACGCGGGAGGGCATTTCGCCGGCCTCGGTCGAGGCGGCCTGGCGCGAAGTGGGCGCGGCTTGATTTCGGATTGCAGATACAGGAGATCGGATGGTAAATAGATGCCTCGCGCCGTTAAGAAGACACCGGTGCTGCTCCAGACCATCTTTCCTGTTTCCGGTATCCGAAATCCAAAATCAAGATGTCGGCCATCGACGAAGGCATCGTCCGCGAATACTTCGAGCAAAACGGCTTCCTCGTGCGGCAGGCCCGCAAGTACCAGGTCCAGACACGCCGCAAGACGAGCGATGAGGAGGTCGATTTGCTGGTCTATAATCCCGCCTTCGAGCGCGGCGGCCGCAAGCCGGAATTCTTTCTGTTTTCGACCGAATTGCGGCTGGTCGACCGGGCCATCGTCGTCGTGAAAGGATGGCATACCACCGGCCATTTCACGCCGGCCACGCTGAAGAGCAGTCCCGAGATTTTTACTTTTCTTCAGGAGAACGTGATCAAGGAAGCCAGCCGTTTCTTCCCGGTGGATCCGGACGAACCCGGCAACCATCCGGACATCACCAAGATCCTCGTGTTGCCTGGGCTGCCGACGGCCGAGCCGTTCCGCTCGCAAAGCGTGCAGATGCTCAAGGAGCGCGGAGTCGACGCCATCATTTCCTTCCGGACCATGCTGCTCGACATCATCGATCGGACCGAAATCAACCGGAACTATCGAAAGTCCGACACGCTGCAGTTGCTCCGTATCCTCAAGACCTACGATCTTCTCAAGGAGCCCCAGCTTGACTTCCTGCCCGACCGGACGGCGGCGCGGCGGAGGCCTGTGGCGGAGAGTTGATCCCGCCTTCGCGACCGGCAATGACGAAGATTCATCCCACCGCCATCATCGAGGCCGGTGCCGAGCTGGGAGAGGATTGCGTGGTCCACGCCCATGCCATTCTCACGCGCCACGCCCGATTGGGCGCCGGCGTGGTGGTTCATCCGGGCACGGTCGTTGGCGGCGACCCCCAGGACCTGAGGTTTGATCCGGCGACAGATTCCGGCGTGCGCATCGGATCGCACACGGTCTTGCGGGAGAACGTGACGGTCAACCGGTCAACCGTGGCGGGCGGCGAAACGGTGGTCGGCGCGGACTGCTTTATCATGGCCGGGGCCCATGTGGCGCACGATTGCGTGGTGGGCGACCAGGTGGTGCTCGCCAACAATGTCCTTCTGGCCGGCCACGTGCGGCTCGGCGCATTCACGTTTGTCGGCGGGGGCGCGGCCTTTCACCAGTTCACGCGAGTGGGGGAGAGTGCGATGGTCGGAGGGCTGGCCCGCATCAGCCTCGACATTCCGCCCTACGTGATGGCGGCCGAACGGGACGAGGTCGTGGGCCTCAACCTGGTGGGGCTGAAGCGCCGCGATTTCCCGCGGGAAGTCATTGCCGAGTTAAAGGACTGTTTTCGTGAAGTCTATTTTGACGGCGACAATGTCCGACAGCGGGCGCAGGACGTGCTGCATCGCGGCGTGCGGAGCCCGGAGGCGAAAAGCTTCCTGGAGTTCTTTGCGGGCGGGCGGCGCGGAGTGGCGCGGGCGCGCCGGGTCTGGTCGACGGAGCAAGAGGCGCCCGGCGAAACACTGGGATAACGCGGCTGGCCGCCGGTGCAGGCCGCTCGTGCCACATGTCAGACCAACCTCAGAACAAACTCGCGCTCACCTGCGGCGACCCGGCCGGCATCGGGCCGGAGGTCCTGATGGGGTGGTTGAAAGCCCACCCGGATGAAGCCCGGCAGACGGCCGTCATCGGCCCCGGCCGCTGGCTCGACCAACTGCCGGCAGCCGGAGCCAAGATACCGGTGGGGCTGGAGGAGTTCGCGGCCGAACCGGGCCGACCGACCGGCGAAGGGGCGCTCGTCGCCTGGGCGGCGATGGAACGCGCGGCGGCGGGCTGCCTCGCGGGAGAATTCGCCGGCGTGGTCACCGGCCCGGTCAGCAAAGCGCGGCTGGCAGGCATCGGCTACCCGTACCCCGGTCAGACCGAGTTTTTCGCGGCGCGCTGGGGCGGCGAACCCACCATGGCCTTTTGCGGCGGGCGGCTGCGGGTGGCCCTGCTTTCCTGGCACGTGCCGCTGCGCAACGTGCCCGCATTCCTCACCGCCGCGAATTTTGCGCGGGTCGTCCGGGCGACGGCGGAGTTGGCCCAGGCGGAAGGGATCGCGCAGCCGCGCCTGGGCGTGTGCGGTCTCAACCCGCATGCCGGAGAGGGTGGGTTGCTCGGCGACGAGGAACAGCGCATCATCGATCCAATTCTCAGCGGGCTGCGGGCGGCGTTTCCCGGACTCTCGGCGTGCCAGCCGGCCGATACGCTGTTCGCGCGACAGTTGCGAGGGGAGTTCGATGCGGTGATCGCGTTGTATCACGATCAAGGCCTGGCGCCGCTGAAGGCGGTCGATTTTGACGAGGCCGTCAACGTCACGCTCGGTCTTCCGCACGTCCGCACGAGTCCGGATCACGGCACCGCCTTTGACATTGCCGGGGAAGGCCGGGCCAGCCCGCGCAGCTTTGCCAACGCCGTCACCGTGGCCTGGCGGTTGATCGCCTGGCGCGCCGCGCGCCCCGGCGGAATCTGATGAGGATTGCCTGGTCTGACCCTTTGGGTTTCGCGGATGCGTGGCGCGCATCACGGGCGCCGGCGAACGGGTCATTCCTCCATTCAGGCGGCTGGGACTTGCGACGAGGGCACTTCTTCATTTCCTTGAGGTATGGGACACTGCACGACCGCGATGCTTTTTCAGGCGCCCAGGAACACTTGGCCGCCAAGGTGTCGAATTAGGTGTTGTCAATGCCCGCCTTTACCGCAAGAACTCGCCTCGACCCTGACCTAATTCACCTCCTGATTGATGGCTAACGCACTTTCTCCCGGTGGCCGCCCCGGCTACCCCCCGCGCCGCAACACGGATCCGTTTGCCAACATCCGTCGCAACCATCGGATCAAGGCCGACCAGATCCGGGTCATCAGCCCTGAAGGGAAACAGCTCGGCGTTCTGGCGACGGGCAAGGCACTGCAGCTCGCGCAGCAGTTCGACCTCGACCTCGTTGAAGTCGCCCCCAACGTCACGCCGCCGGTTTGCCGGATCATGGATTTTGGCAAGTACATGTACGAGGAGTCGAAAAAGCACTCCCACGTGAAGACGACGGCGAGCAAGATCAAGGAGATCGAATTCAGCGTACGGATCGAGCAGAACGATTTCATCACCAAGCTGCGCCACGCCGAGGAATTCCTGGAGCACGGCAACAAGGTGAAGCTTCGCCTGAAATTCCGCGGCCGTGAAATGGCCCGCACCGAGATGGGCTTCGAGGTCGTCAACCGCGCCATCACCGAACTCGCGGGGATGGGACATCCCGACGGAACAGCCAAGCTGACCGGCCGAAATATCTACGCCATGCTTACGCCGCTGCCCATCAACAAGCGTAAGGCCAGATTTCACCTCAAGGAGACCGCCGCGCAGCCGGCCGTCGCGTCGACACCATCGCCAGTGCTGACGGCGCCGCCCCCGCCGTCTCCGGCTTAATCCCGCAGATTCATGGCGCGGCCCCGCGCACGCAATCTGCCGGTCATCCTGGCGGGTCTCCTGCTCGCCGGTGGCTGCAGCGCGCCGGTGGCGGCGCAGAACCGGTCCGCCGCCGCTCACGCGGTTGCGCCGGCCGGCCTGCCTGCGCCCGCCGCCCCTGCTCCCGCTCCGATCGCGCCGGCCCCGCCGGCGCTACGCGCGGTCGCGGTCGTCGCCCCGCCGCCCGCACCGGTGAGCCGGCTCTGGCCGTTCAAGCACATCTACAACGCCGACTTCGTGGATGTGCGGGCGATCGCCGAGCGCTACGATCTCAAGGCGTCGTGGGTGGCGAGCGGCCGCATCATGCAACTGGCTGACGCCCATGGCCGCGTGCGCTTGAGATTCGAGAATCGGGACCGGGACTTCTATTGTGACGGGATTCGCGTGTTCATGGGTGAAACCACCGTGTTCAACCAGGGCAGCCTCTACGTCAGCAAGATCGACGTCATCAAAACCATCGTTCCGCTGCTGCGACCGGCCGAGTACGCGAGCCAGCTGCCGGCGCCCCCGCGGCGGATCGTGCTGGACGCGGGGCACGGCGGCAACGACCCGGGCAAGCAGAACTTCGTACTGCACCTTGACGAAAAGAGTCTGACGCTCGATGTGGTGCTGCGGCTGAAGAAGCTGCTCGAAGGGCGCGGCTATCAGGTGCTGCTCACCCGCAGCGACGACCGCAAGATCGAGCTGGATAATCGTCCGGCGGTTGCCAACGAGACCAAAGCGGATCTCTTCATCAGCGTGCATTTCAACTCGGCCGAGGCCACGGTCACCGGCACCGAAACGTGGGTGCTGACGCCGCAGCTCCAGATCTCGACGCAGCCCGAGCAGGACAAGGCGATGGTGCGCGCCGTCTATCCGGGCAATCACCAGGATTTCGCCAATGTCCTGCTCGGTTACCAGCTTCACCGCGCCATGCTCGCGGGCCTCAAGACGGCCGACCGCGGTTTGAAGCATTACCGGTATGCGGTCCTGCGCGGGGCCGAATGCCCGGCGGCGCTGATCGAGGCCGCGTTTCTCTCCAATCATACGGAGGCCTTGCGGATCGCCACGCCCGAGTACCGCCAGCAGATCGCCGCGGCCCTCGCCGACGGGATCGATGACTACTCCGCCGTCCTGGCGGCGTTGCACCCGGCCCCGGCGGAAACCCGTCCGGCACCCGCCGCGTCTCACCAGCATCCATGAATCATCGTACCTGTTCCTCCGGGGTGGCGCTCGTTCTCTTGACGGCGGCGATCGTGCCGTCCAGCCGGGCGTGGGACTATGAAGGCCATCGCATGGTCAACGAACTCGCGCTCGCGTCGCTGCCGGCGGATTTTCCGGCATTCGTGCGCGCGCCGGCGGCGGCGGAGCGGATTGCCTTCCTCTCCGGCGAACCCGACCGCTGGAGAAACGCCTCCGATCTTCCGCTCCGGCATGAGAACAATCCCAATCATTACCTCGACCTCGAACAGCTTGATTGGGCCGGGCTCGATCTGGCGTCGCTCAGCCCGCTCCGCTATGAATTTGCCCTGCAATTCGCCGCCGGACGCGAGGCGCACGCCGCCCGGTTTCCCCGGATCGATCCGGCGAAGAATGCCGAGCACACCCGGGAATGGCCGGGCTTTCTGCCGTGGACGATCACGGAGAGCTTCGAACGGTTGAAGTCGGCGTTCTCCTACCTGCGCGCCTTCCAGGAAAGTGGTGGCACGCCTGCGGAAATCGCCAACGCGCAGGCCAACATCATCTTCTTCATGGGCGTCATGGGACATTATGTGGGCGATGGCGCACAACCGTTGCATGTCACCGTGCAGCACAACGGCTGGGTGGGCGCCAATCCGCACGGCTACACCACCGACCCGAAATTCCATGCCTGGATCGACGGCGGATTCATCGCCAAGGCCGGTATCACCTTCGACCAGCTCGCTTCGCGGGCGCGGACGGCGCGGCTGCTCGCCACGACCCCGCAGCCGGGAGAACGCGACGCGATGTTCACGGAGGTGATGCGCTATCTTCGGGCGCAGAACGAGCGGGTGGTCCCGCTTTATCAGCTGGAGAAGGCAGGCAAGCTCCGGGCCGATGGCTCGCCGGGCAGTTTCGCCGGCCGGGAGTTTATCGGTGAGCAACTGCTGCGCGGCGGAGAGATGCTCGGCAGCATCTGGCTCACGGCGTGGCGCACCGCGCCCGCCGACCAGTATCTGCTTGGTCAGCTCGCGCGCCGGTCTGCCGCCGCCCCGGTCGCGAAGTAATCTCCCGGCGTTTCCTGCCCGCCGGATCCTCGCGGGGATGCCTTCCGGCCTGGCGGGTTCATTCCGGCCGGGAATGGCGGGCTCCCCGGACCCCCAGGACCAAGCCCGCGCCGGCGAGGAAGAGCAGGAAGCTGTAGCCGAAAGCGACCGTGACGCCGGCCGTGCTCCAGAGCGTGCCCACGACCACGCTCGACAGGAAATCGCCCGCGCCGTTCACCGTGGCCAGCACGCCGAACGCCATGCCGTGCTGCGCTTCGTCTACCAGTTCGGCGCACAGCGAATCCTCCAGCGTTTCCTCAACGGCGACATAGATGCCGCCGGCCACGAACACCAGCGCGAGGGTCCAGAGGCCGAGCGGCAGGGTCATCACGGCCAGCGCCATGAGCGCGGCGAGCGCGTACCCGCCGGCGAGCAGCGGCGGC
>DASRKV010000237.1:0-6813 GCA_035648795.1 Opitutaceae bacterium | reverse complement strand
GGGCAGCCTGCCCGTGGATTGGGACAATCCCTAGACATGGGCAAGATGCCCATGCCACGCTGCACGGGCGGTCTCGCCCGTAGTTCGGGAAAACCCGGACATGGGCGGGACGCCCATGCCACCTCGCCCGATCAGTTCTTGGCTGCCGGCAATACCGTCACGCGAAAGGTGCGGGCGGGGTCGAGATACTGCGCGGCGAGCGCATCGATCTCGGTCTTGGTGATCCCCTGGAAATCGCTGTAACGCGAGCGGCACCAGTCGAGGCGCTGGGGGAACTCCTGGCAGGAGATGATCACGGCGTTGAGCCAGTACGGATTCGTGCGGGCCGACTCCTTCAGTGCGGTGAGGACCGGCTGCTTGGCGCGTTCGAGTTCATCGGGCGTGGCGCCGTTCTTCTCCAGATCGGCGGCGAGCGCGAGAACCGTGGCGACGATTTTCTGCGCCTGGGCCGGATCAATGCTGATCTGCGCGAGGAGGAAACCGTAGTGAGTATACGTGTCGCTCGGGGCGCTGAATGCCTCCGGGCTGTAGGCGTCGCCCATTTCTTCGCGTACTTTCACCCGCAACCGGTCGGAAAGAATCTGGGCGAGCAGCGTGAGCCGGCGGGCGAGTCGGACGTCGCGGGCATCGGTGGTGGGCCAGTAGATCGTGACCAGACCCTTGGGAATCTCGGTGGGCACGGAATAGCTTTTGGCAAACGGCGCGGGGAATGACACCTTGCGGGCGTCGGCGAGTTCGGGTTTCGGCGCGCGTTTGGGCAGGGCGCCGAAGGTCCGGGCCACGGCGTTGATCGCGGCGTCGACGTCGATGTCGCCCGCCAGGGCGATCTCGACCGCGCCGCCGGCCAGTTGGGGCGTGAGCCAGGTCTTCATCTCGTCCAGGGTGCGGGTCGAAACGACCTCCTGGACGGGGAGGCCGAAGCGCGGATCATTGCTGGCGAGCAGGCGGGGCACTTCGGTCTGCATCGGGCCGCCCGGGGTATGGGCGAATTTGTTGTACGTCTGTTCGATGAGTTTGTGCGCCTGGCGCAACGCCTCGGGCCGGTAGCCCGGATCGACCAGATAGGCGGTGAAGAGCTGAAGTTGGGCGGGCAGATCGTCGCGGTTGGTGGTGCCGCCGAAATTGAAGGCGTCGTCGCGGACCTCGAAATGGAGCCCGACGGTCTTGCCGGCGAACAGACGCTGCAGGTCGTCGACGCTGTGTTTGCCCAGGCCGCCGGTGATGAACGCGAGATCGGACAGGAAGGCGAGGCCCGGCTCGGTCGCGGGCTCCGTGAGGTGGCCGTTCCCAACGCGAACGTTGACCCGGATCGTATTCGCCTCGAAATCGGTCTTTTTCAGGTTGAGGCGGACGCCGTTGGCAAACTCGATCAGATCAACGCCAAGGTCATCGACGTGTTCATGGCGCGTGACCGCGCCGGCCGGCCCGAAATCAGCATAGGCGAACGCGTCGCTGGCCAGGCTTTCGGGCGGTTTGACCGCGGTGGCGCGGCTGGCTTCATAGACGCCGGTGATAATCTGCGCGGGCGCGGCGGACTCCTTCGTCAGGTCAACATTGCCGGTCACGAAGACATACCGCTGATCGACGGCCCACGCTTCGCGGAAGGCGCGCCGACAGTCGTCCACCGTGGCCTTCTCGAGCGCCGGCTTGAGCAGCGCGAGGTCGGCGGCAGGGTGGGTGAACACTTCGTCACGCAACAGGCACGAAATGAGGTCGGTGGCGAGCTCGTCCGAGCGGCGGGTCGAGGCGCTCTTGGCGCCCTGTTCGAGCGAACTAAGGTAGCTCGCGGTCGCCTCCGCCAGCTCGGCGGGTTGGAAACCGTATTCGAGCGCCCGCCGCAGTTCCTGTTCGGCGACGGCGAGCGAGGCGCGCCAATTCTCCGGCTTGCAGTTCAGCTCGACGGAGGCGTTGCGAAAGAAGTTGTAATTCTCCGTGACGTTGGCCTCTCCGCCCGTAAACGGCGCGTTTTCCTTCTTGGCGAGGATCGACAGCCGGCGCGTGAGAATCTGGAAAGCGAGATCGCGCGGCAGGTCCTTGAGGCGGTTGGCGGCCGTGTCGGGTTCGCCGCCGTACGGGGTCAGCGTTTCGATGGAAACCGTCGCGCGGGCCGCCTCCGGTTCCGCGTGAAATCCCGCATGCAGCCCGGGCGCGGTGGAAACGCGGCCGAGATCGGGTTGCGGGAGCGCGGGGACACGGGGCTTGAGCGAACCGAAGGACTGTTTGATCTGGGCCTCGACGGCTGCGGCGTCGAAGTCACCGATGGCGATGACCGCGAGGTTGTCCGGACGATACCAGTCGTTGTAGAAGTCCACGAACTGCTCGCGCGGGGCCTTCTCGATGACTTCCGTCAATCCGATGGGCATGCGCTTGGGAAACCGCGAGTCGCCCAGGAGAAATTCGAATTCGGCGACGGACGAGCGGTATTCGACGGAATCGCGGGTGCGCTTTTCGGCGAGGATGATGCCGCGCTCTTTGCTGATCTGGCTGGGTTCAAGAAGAAGTCCGCCGGCATAGTCGCCGAAAACCTGGAAGCCCTCGGCCAGCGTGGCGGGCAGGGTGTTCGGGAGTTCGAGCATGAAGACCGTGCTGTCGAAGGAGGTGTAGGCGTTGGTGTCGGCCCCGAAGCCCATGCCGAGGCGCTGCAAGTACTCGACCAGCGTGCCGGGCGCGTAGTGCGTGCTGCCGTTGAAGGCCATGTGTTCAAGATAGTGCGCCAGGCCGCGCTGGGACTCGGTTTCGTAGAGCGAGCCCGAGCCAACCACGAGCCGCAGGCTGGAGCGGCCGCGCGGTTCCTGGTTGGGCATCACCACGTAGCGCACGCCGTTGGGAAGACGCCCCCAAACCGCCGCCGGGTCCGGCCGGAGGTCGCTGGTTTCCTGTCCGAAGGCCGGCGGTGCAGCCGGGACCGGGCGCGGCGCAAACAACGCCAGGGTCAGCAGAACGGAAAGGAAGGCAGAACGTCGGCGGAATGATGACACCATGATCGCGTAACCTGTGTAAGATGTGAGGGAAGGCAAGGGTGCAAAGATCGCGGGTTTGGGCGGGGAACCTTGCGCGACGTAACCGGAAGGGTCTGCCCGGTAGAAGGATATGACGACGGCTCGCCAGGTGTTTTGTGTGGCCTCCGGCCGGTCGCGCCCCTATTTTCTTCGTATGAAAGCACGACGGAACCGGGTGCGACCCGAGGGCATCAACGCCGACTTGGCCAGGTCCAAGGGTCCAGTGTCCAAGTTTCTCGCCCGCAATTACCACCATTTCAACGCGGCCGCCCTGATGGACGCAGCCAAGGGATACGAGGCCCACCTGCAGCAGGGGGGAAAGATGCTGGTGGCGATGGCGGGAGCGATGTCGACCGCCGAGCTCGGCATCGCCCTCGCGGAGATGATCCGCCAGGACAAAGTGCACGCCATCGTCTGCACCGGCGCCAACCTGGAGGAGGACATCTTTAATCTGGTCGCCCACGACTACTACGAGCGGGTCCCGCACTATCGAAACCTCTCGGCCGCGGAGGAGAAGGCCCTGTTGGACCGGCATATGAACCGCGTGACCGACACCTGCATCCCCGAGATGGAGGCGATGCGGCGGATCGAAGCCGCGGTGCTGGCGGAATGGGTCAAAGCCGACCGCGCGGGGGAACGCTACTTTCCGCACGAATTCATGTACCGGATCCTTCGCGGCGGAGGACTGAAGAAGCATTACCAGATCGATCCGCGGCATTCCTGGATGCTTGCCGCCTCGGAGAAAAACCTGCCGATGTGGGTGCCCGGCTGGGAGGACGCGACGCTGGGCAACATGTACGCGGGCCACTGCATCGAGGGCGACGTGAAGAACGTCCACACCGTCCGCACGGGCATCGAGTACATGATGACCCTCGCGGAGTGGTACACGAAGACCGCCCGGCCGCTGCGCCGTGGCGGGGCGGGCTCGGTCGGCTTCTTCCAGATCGGCGGCGGCATTGCCGGCGACTTTCCGATCTGCGTGGTGCCGATGCTGCACCAGGACCTCCGGCGGACCGGCGTGCCGCTGTGGGGCTATTTCTGCCAGATCAGTGACTCGACGACCAGCTACGGCAGCTATTCCGGGGCGGTGCCGAACGAGAAGATCACCTGGGGAAAACTGGGCCCCGATACCCCGAGATTCATCGTCGAAAGCGACGCGACCATCGTGGCTCCGCTCATCTTCGCGTGGGTGTTGGGACAGTGAGCGGGAGCGTGAGCAAAGAAGCGCTGGCAGTCTCCCGAACAAGCATGGAGAGCGTTGCCCGGCGCACGTTGCTCTGAATCGATCCTTGGAGATCAAGGAGAGCAAAGTCAGAGTTGCCCAGCCCTCGACTCCAGACCCTCGACTTTCGACCCACCAATGATCTGGCTCTACCGGCTTCTCTATCTGCCCGCGCTGTTGGCGGTGGCGCCGTATTATCTGCGACGCATGTGCAAACGCGGGGGTTATGGGCACGGTTTCAGCCATCGTTTCGGCGGGACGCCGCCGTTGCCGCCCCAACGGCCCGGCGTGCGACGCATCTGGCTGCAGGCCGTCAGCGTGGGCGAAATGCTGGCGATCGGTCCGCTGCTGGAGGCGCTGAAAAAGGACGATTCCGTTGAGGTCTATCTCACCACCACCACCAGCACCGCCCATCAGATCGCCCAGGAGCGATACGGCTCCCTGGTCATCGGGCTCGGCTATTTTCCCCTTGATTGGTGGTGGTTCAGCCTCCGTGCCTGGAGACGTGTCCGACCGGATCTGGCGATTCTCATGGAAGGCGAGCGCTGGCCGGAACACATCCGCCAGGCGCGGCGGCACGCGGCGCCGGTCCTCAGCATCAATTCCCGGATGTCGGATCGCAGTTTTCGGCGCATGGCGCGGGTGCGCTGGCTGGTCCGGCCGCTGCTCGGGAGCATCGCCTGCAGCCTCCCCATCGCGGCCCAGGACGAAAAACGCTTTCGCGAGCTGGGGTTCCCGCCGGAGCGGCTTCGGACGCTGGGCAACATCAAGCTCGATCTGACGATCCCGCCGCTGGAGGAGCCGCAACGGGGCGAGTTGCGGCGGGCCCTGGGCCTGCGGGATGGATTGGTGCTGCTCGGCTCGTCCACGTGGGACGGTGAGGAATTGGCGCTGGTCCAGGCCTTGAAGGCCGCGCGCAGCCGCGGTCTGGCGGTGTCCCTTCTGCTGGTGCCCCGGCATGCCGAACGACGCGATGTGGTGGCCGCCGCGCTGAACAAGACGGGGGTGCGTTTTCACCTGCGTTCTCACGGGGCGGCGCCGCACGAGGTGGACATTGCCGTCGCCGACACGACGGGCGAACTTCGGATGCTCACCCAACTCGGCGACGTTGTGTTTTGCGGCAAGAGTCTGCCGCCCCACGATGGCGGACAGTCCCCGGTCGAAGCCGCCTCGCTCGGCAAGCCGCTGCTCTTCGGTCCGCACATGACCAATTTCCGCGAGATCGCCCGCGCCTTGCGCGAGGGCGGCGGCGCGCGCGAGGTGCTCAACGAAAGCGAACTGGTCGCGGCGTGCGTGGAATTGCTCGCGGACGAGGCGCAGCGCGCCCGGATGAGCGCCGCGCTGCTCGCGTGGCACGCGCAGAATCACGGAGCCGTCGGGCGCACGCTCGCGGTGATCCGCGAGTTCCTGGACCGGGCCTAGCCGGACTCGTGCAGTCGGGGCGCTGGTCGCATGCAGTTCCGAGAAAAGTCCGGTGCGGCCTTGTCGGGCGGGGTCGCCGTGCCCTCCGAAGCCTTGGCGAAGGAGGCCGGACCCCGCCTCTCTCGGTGAAACGGCGGGATCCGGCGATCCCGCCCGACAGCCGACTGTATCGTCCCAACCTCAGTCGGCCTTCAGCGGCGGGAGCCGGGTGACTTTCCATCCGCCGCCCAATGCTTTGACGAGCGAGATGCTCGCGGTCATTTGCCGGAGCTGGATCTGGACGTCGGTTTCGCGATTCGAGAGCAGCGCCGTCTGCGCGGTGATCACGTTGAGATAGCTGTCGATGCCGGTCTGGAAACGCGTGTTCGCCAGATCGAGCAAATGCCGCGACGAGTCCACCGCGGTCTGCTGTTCCCGCGCCTCCTGTTCGAGAATTCGCAGCGCCGCCAGATTGTCTTCGACGGTCTGAAACGCACTGAGCACCGTCTGCCGGTAACCGGCGGCGGCCTGATCAAAGGCGGCTTGGGCCTGCTCGGTGTGCGCGCGGCGCGCGCCGCCGTCGAAAAGGGTCGCGGCCAGTTGCGGCCCGAACGACCAAAATCGGCTCGGCCACTCGAACCAGCGCGAGAATTGGCCGGCCTCCCATCCGCCCGACGCGTCGAGCACGAGGCTCGGAAAATAGGCGGAGCGCGCGATGCCGATCTGCGCGTTGGCGGAGGCGACGCGGCGTTCCGCGGCCGCAATGTCGGGGCGGCGCTCCAGCAGATTCGAAGGCAGGCCCACCGGCACTGGCGGCGGACGCAGGGCGAGCGGTGCGACCGGAAGAGAAAAACCCGCCGGCGCCCTTCCCACCAGCACCGCGAGGGCGTGCTCAAAGGCGGCGCGCGACACGCCGAAATCAGTCGCCAGCGCAATCGTGGTGTTGAGCTGCGTCTGCGCCCGAGCGACATCCTCTTCGGAATCGATGCCGGCGCGAAAGAGCGCGTTCGTCTCGTTCAGGCTTTGCCGATACGAGGTGACCGTGTCGTCCAGGATCTGCCGCTCGGCGTCGATCGCCTGCAACTGAAAATAGTCCTGGGCAAGCTCCGCCTGCGTGCTCAACCGGGCCGTCGCCAGATCCGCCCCGCTGGCCTGGGCGGCGGCCGTGCTGGCCGCGACGACGTTGCGGAC
>DASRKV010000236.1:0-7398 GCA_035648795.1 Opitutaceae bacterium | reverse complement strand
CCAGCCCCGGATCCCGAATCCCGCGCTCGATGCCCCCGGCGCCCGGAGCGCGCACGAGCAAAGGGACCCGCACATTTTCCTCATACGGCCAGCCTTTGCGGAACAGTCCGTGCGCTCCGTGCATATCGCCGTGGACCGACGTGAAAACCACGGCCGTGTTTTCCCGCGGTACCGCCGCGAGCAGCCGGCCAATCGCACGATCGGTCGCCTCGATGTGGGTGTAGTAGCCGGCCAGTTCACGACGCGCGATTGCCTCCACGTCACCACCGCGCGGGACATTCGGCAGCAACACGATTGCGTCCGGTTCCCATTCTGTCCCGCCACCCGGGACCGGTGCGGCATAGGGCGGGTGCGGCGGCTCGAGGCTCACGACACAAAACCACGGTCGATTTTGGATGTCGGAGACCGGAAACCGGAAAGATGATTCCCCCTTCCCGGTTTCGGGCATCCGAGATCCGGTTTCTGGCATTTGCTCTCCGGTCTCCGGTATCCGAGATCCGAAATCACGGATCCACCCCGCCGCTCGGTCGCAGAGTACGTCGCTCTGGTAGCCCGCAAACCGCACCGGCTCGGGCAGCCGCGTTCCATGCAGCCAGGGATCGTTCAGGAGAAATCCGCTTTCAAATCCCTCCCAGGTTTCGAACCCTCCGCGCCGTTCGGGCGGAACGACGATCTTCGCGTGAGCCAGCCCGACCAGGTCAGCCTGTTGACCGCGTTGGTAGAGGTGCCATTTGCCAAAAAAGGCCGTCGCGTAGCCGCGCAGCCGCAGCCGATCCGCGATGGTTCGCGCCTCCACGGGAAGCGGATCGAAGTAATCACGTACTCCGTTGTCCGGCGAAAGAATCCCGGTCAGCATCGCCGCCCGGGCAAAGGGGCCAAACGGATGGGGCGTGACGGCTTGCGCCCAGTTGACCGATTCCGCCGCCAACGCGTCGAGCTGCGGTGTGCGCGCGTTTGGATCGCCGGCATAACCGGTGGCTTGGGCCCGCCACTGGGTGGTGACAATCCACAGGATATTGGGCGGCGACGCAGCCATGATGTTGTGTTCCGGTCGCATCCGGACTCAAACCCATCATCACAAATCGGGAGCCGGCGTCACCTTCAATTCATGTTCCGCCGCGACCTCCGCGTGTCGGGCGCGACCCCGGTCGCAGAAGGCCAGCGAGCGATCCCGTGACTGCGAGCGCCAGCGAGTGGATTGGCCACACCTGTCGCCGGGGTCGGCGACTCCGCCACAGAACTCCCGGTCATTCCAACCGCCGGAGCACGAGCGTCGCGTTCTGCCCGCCGAAACCCAGATTGTTGCTCAGCACAACGCGGAGTGGAGCCGAGCGCTTGACGTTGGGCACATAGTCAAGATCGCACTCGGGGTCCGGGTGCTCGTAGTTGATCGTCGGCGGCACCTCTCCCGTCTG
This sequence comes from Opitutaceae bacterium, assembly GCA_035648795.1. Classification (GTDB taxonomy): domain Bacteria; phylum Verrucomicrobiota; class Verrucomicrobiia; order Opitutales; family Opitutaceae; genus Fen-1467. The sequence goes on along the minus strand of DASRKV010000236.1, from coordinate 5,983 downwards.
GAGCGCCTTGGCGCAGATGAGCGCCTCCACGCCGCCGGCAGCCCCCAGCAGATGTCCGGTCATCGACTTGGTTGAACTCACCATGAGCTGGCGCACGTGGGCACCGAAGACCTGTTTGATCGCCAGCGTCTCGAACTTGTCATTGTACACGGTGGAGGTGCCGTGCGCATTGATGTAGTCGATCTCGTCCGGACGCACGCCGGCCACCGCCATCGCGCGTTTCATCGCCAGCGAGAGTCCGCGCCCCTGAGGGTCGGGCTGGGTGATATGAAAGGCATCGCAACTGGCGGCGTAACCGGCCACCTCGCAATAGATGCGCGCCCCACGGGACTGGGCATGCGCCAGGGTTTCCAGCACGAGGATGCCGGCGCCTTCTCCCATGACAAAGCCGTCGCGATCGCGATCAAACGGCCGGCACGCCTTCTCCGGCTGGTCGTTCCGCGTGCTCATGGCCTTCATCGAACAGAACGCGGCGTAGGAAAAAGGCGTGATGGTGGCCTCGCTCCCGCCCACAATCATCACGTCGGCCTCGCCCCGCCGCATCGCGTTGAAGGCCTCGCCAATCGCGTGGGCGGAGGACGCGCACGCGCTCACGACGGAATAGTTCGGACCGCGCGCGCCGAACTCGATCGCGACCAAACCGCTGCACATGTTGCTGATGAGCGACGGGATCGTGAAGGGCGATACTTTGCGCGGACCGCGCTCCCAGAGCACCCGCAGTTGCTGCTCGTAGGTGTGCATTCCGCCGATGCCCGATCCGATGATCACGCCCATGCGGTCGGAGTCCTCCGCCGCCGGATTCAAACCGGCGTCGGCCGCCGCCGCCTTGGCGGCCACGAAACCGAAATGCGTATAGCGGTCGTTCCGCCGCACCTCCTTCGGATCCATGAGCTTGGCCGCGTCGAAGTCGGCGATCTCGGCCCCGATCTTGCAGGGGTAATCGGTCACGTCGAACCGCGTCACCCGGCTGATTCCGTTTCGGCCCGCCAGGATGTTGCCCCAGAAGCTCTCCACGTCCAAGCCGAGGGAGCTGACGACGCCGAGGCCGGTGACGACCACGCGAGGTAAAGACTGGACAGAATCCATAAGAACAAAAAAGGCGCCCTACCGAAAAGTCCCCAACGGCAGCACGGTAGGACGCCGAAAACCCGGGAAAATGATTACTTCGAAGAAGATCTTTCTTCGATATACGCGATTACGTCGCCGACCGTCTGGAGTTTTTCAGCCTCCGACTCCGGAATCTCCCCTTTGATCTCGTCCTTAAACTCCTCTTCAAAAGCCATGATCAGCTCGACGGTGTCGAGCGAATCGGCGCCCAGATCATCCAGAAAAGAAGCTTCCGAAGTGATCTGCTCCTCGTTAACGTTCAACTGGTTAACGATGATCTCTTTTACGCGTTGTTCGATGGTTTTCTGATCAGCCATGTTGTGTATGGGCAAGGGTTTGGGCTGCTCCTTGGGATCACATCACCATGCCGCCGTCAACGGTAAAAACTTGGCCTGTGACATATCCGGCCTCTTCCGAACACAAAAACGCCACCGTATGGGCCACGTCAGCCGGCTCGCCCAACCGCTGCAGCGGGATATATTGCAGCGCCGCCTTCGTCACCTCCTCGCTGAGAACTGCCGTCATGTCGGTCTTGATGAAACCGGGAGCGACGGCGTTACAGGTGATCGAACGGCGGGCGAACTCCTTGGCGATGCTCTTGGTGAACCCGATCAACCCGGCTTTCGCCGCGGAGTAGTTGGCCTGACCGGCATTTCCGGCCAGACCCGCCACGGAGGCAATATTGACGATGCGGCCCCAGCGTTTTTGGGTCATGGCCCGGCCCAGGTGCTTCGTCCAATGAAAGGCGCTGGTCAGGTTCGTCGCAAGTACCGAATTCCAATCATCTTCCGACATGCGGAACAACAACCCGTCGCGGGTGATGCCGGCGTTATTGACAAGGATGTCGATGTTGCCGAATTCGGCCAGCAGGTCGCCGGCTGCCTTGGCCACTGCGGCCCCGTCCGCCACATCAACCGCCACCGCCTTGGCCTTCCCACCGGCCGCCTGAAGCGCCGCGGCCACCGCCCCGCAATTCGCCTCGTTCTTGCTCACGCAGATCACCGTGACGCCGCCCTGGCTAAGCACCCCGGCGATGGCCTTGCCGATTCCCCGGCCCGCTCCGGTGACGAGCGCGACGCGATTGTTAAAGGTCATAAGATCAGTACCGCGAATTGCGCCGGAATGCGCGAGCCGATTTTTGACCGGCCCGCAAGAAAGCAAGGATTTCCTTTGCGCGACAAGAAACAAGTGCCTAGCAAAGAGATCCAATCTGTTCAATCCTGAGGCTCTTTTTCACACCCATCTGCTGAAACCACGCCGCCCATGAAGACGAAGTTTCCCGCTGTCATCGCCGGTTTGCTGCTCGCGGCGGCTTCCTCTGCCGCGCCGCTGATGGAGACCACTGCGATTCATTCCCAACCCGACATCGCCTCCCCTGCCATCGGTTATCTCAAGGCGGGCACGGATCCGATCGCCGCCGCGAATGCCACTGCGCCCGCGGGCTGGATGGCGGTCGAAATGCCCGGCCCACAGGAGGCGGCTTACGTCAACAACAACGATTTCAGCAAGAGCCTCGATATCCACGCGGGCGCCGCGATCCGCCTGAAGCCCAAGGCCGACGCCCCCATCCTCGCCACCATGCAGGAAGGCGACAAGACCGAGATCACCGGTCTGCGCAGCGGCTGGACGCAGATCAAGCTCTTCAAGACCATCGTTGGCTACATCCCGATCGGCGGAACTCCCGCCGCGTCCGGCGCGGCTCCGGTGCCCGCGATGAGCGCCCCGGTCGTGCCTCCGGCAACGCCGGCTCCCGCCGCCCCGCCCGTCAGCGCCGGGCCCGCCACCGCCATGCCGCGAACCCTTCAGGGCATGCTGGTGGCGACGAAGCGCTTTCTCCTCGTCGGCCCCCGTCCGAACTATGATTACCAGCTCAACGATAATGACGGCAAACGGATCGCTTTCCTCGACGTCAGCAAGGTGGCTCCCCGGCAAAAGATGGAGACCTACGTCGATCAACTGGTGACAGTATCGGGCGTCATCAAGCCGTCGGACGATTGGAAAAACCTCGTCGTCGAGGTGCAAACCCTCGAAGCGCGATAGTTCCCGCGACGGCCGGCTTCCGTGCTGCCGCCTTCCCGCCTCCTTCATGGAACTCATCGACGGTCACCGGATCGCCGCGGAAATCATCGGCGAGCTCAAAGCCGAAGTGGCCGCGCTGCCCGGACGCAAACCGTGCCTCGCGCTGGTGCGGGTCGGCGACGACCCTGCGTCGGTGTCCTACGTCCGGCAAAAGGAGAAGACCGCCGCGGAGATCGGCATCGCCGGCCGTGTGTTGCTGCCGCCCGCGACCATTTCGCCGGCGGAACTGTTCGCCTTGATCGACCGATTGAACGCCGACCCCGGGGTGGACGGCATCCTCGTCCAGTCCCCGTTGCCCCCGCACCTCGATGAACTCGCCGTCTTTCGCCGCATCTCTCCGGCCAAGGACGTCGATGGGCTGGGCACGATCAATCTCGGCAAGATCGCGCAGGAGGACGAATCCGGCTTCGTCTCCTGCACCCCGGCCGGCATCCTGGAACTTCTTACCCGCTCCGGCGTCCGGCTCGCGGGCCGCCACGTCGTTGTCCTGGGCCGCAGCCTGCTCGTCGGCAAACCCATCGCCCTGCTGGTCGTCCAGAAAAAACCGTGGGCCAACGCCACGGTCACGCTCTGCCACTCGCAAACCACGGGACTTCCCGCCATCGCCCGCCAGGCTGACATCCTGATCGCCGCCATCGGGCGCGCGGAATTCGTTACGGCAGAGATGGTAAAACCCGGCGCGGTGATCATCGATGTGGGCATCAACCGCGTGCCTGACCCGACCAGGAAATCGGGTTATCGCCTGGTCGGCGACGTCCATTTTCCCTCGGTCGCCCCGCTCGCCAGCCGGATCACTCCGGTGCCCGGCGGCGTGGGTCCGATGACCGTCGCCATGTTGATGAAGAACACGGTCAAGGCCCACCGCCAATTGCGCGCCGCGTGATCCGCGCACTCCATTCTTGCCATCGGGCTCAAATTTAACCGTAAATTCCCTTGCATGCCTGCGCCAAAAATTCTGGTGGTGGACGATCAGCCCATCAATGTTCAGCTCCTCAAACGAAAACTCGAGCGCGAAGGCATGCAGGTGATCGCCGCGTATTCCGGGCAGGAGGCGCTCGACCTCGTCGCCCGGGACAAGCCTGAACTCATCCTGCTTGATGTGATGATGCCCGAGATGGACGGCATCGAGGTGTGCGAGCGCCTGCAGGCCAGCGAGGAAACTCGTCCGATTCCGATCATCTTTGTCACGGCTCGCAGCTCCAAAGAAGGCAAGCTCGAGGGCCTGGGCGTGGGCGCGGTCGATTACATCACCAAACCGATCGATCTCGACGAGACCCTGGCGCGCGTGCAAACGCAGCTCCGGTTTGCCGCGATCAACCGCGAGATCATCGATCTGCAGCGTCGGCTCACCGAGTCGCGCCGTGCCGCCACCATCGGGGCCGTCACCCAGGGCATCGCGCACAACCTCAACAATCTGCTGGGCGTGGTCATCGGCTATCTCGATCTGATCAAGGCCTACGCCGAGAAGCCGGAACTGGTGCGGAAGAACGTCCAGAACGTCGAGGACGCGGTCCAGCGCATCGTCGTGATCATCCGGCAGCTCGGCTCGCTGGTGGTCAAAACCCGCCTGAGTGTCACCAAGGTCAGCTTGCAACGCATTCTGGAGGGCGGCGTGCAACGCTACCTCGCGGAGAACAAGATCAACCAGCCGGTCGTCGTGAACAATCCGCTCGGCGATCTCGTCATCGAGACGCATATCGAGGTCTTCGAAGAGATGCTGTCGAAGATCCTCATCAATGCCTGGGAAGCCTACCCCGATGGCACTCCGTCCGACCAGCGCCCCATCACGCTCACCACGGCGCTCCTCGGGCAAAAGAACGACTGCAAGATCGTGGAAATCCGGATCGAAGATCAGGGTCGCGGCATCGATCCGGAGATTCGCGACCACATGTTTGAACCCTTCATCAGCGGCAAGTGCACCGTGGGCGTGGGGATGGGACTTACCGTCGCGCGCCATTCCCTCCGCAACATCGGCGGTGATGTCACGATGGAGGACCGCCCCGGCGGCGGCACCATCGCGGTTCTGCTGCATCCGGTCGCGCAGCCCAAGAGGAAACCCGCCAGTGCGTGAGCCACTGATCGTCCTGGGAGGGAATCGGTTTGCTTTTGTCGGTGCCGGGCGCATGGCGTCGGCACTGGTCGGAGGATTGTTGGCCAGCAGGGCCGCCACGCCTGCGGACATCGCCTGCATCGGCGGTGATGACAACACCGCGCAGGTCTTGGCCGGACGCACCGGCATCACCGCCGCTGCGGACCTCGCCGCGCTCCTGGCCTCGGCCGACATTGTCGTGCTCGCCTGCAAACCGCAGCAACTGGCCGGCTTGGATCCGCGCCTGGCCGGTCTTGCCGCCGGCCGGCTCGTGATTTCAATTCTCGCCGGCAAACGGCTGGCGCGTCTCGCCCAGACGTTTTCCCACGCGCGAAATCTGGTGCGCGCCATGCCCAACACCCCGGGCCAGATCGGCGCCGGCATCACCGGTTGGGCCGCGCTCAAGCCGTTGAGCGCTTCCGATCGTCGCGTGGTCGACACCGTGCTTGGCGCCCTGGGGGAGATGGTAGCGCTGGAGGAAAAAGACCTCGATGCCGTCACTGCCCTCAGCGGCAGCGGGCCGGCCTTCCTGTTCGAATTTGTCGCCGCCCTCCGCGAAGGCGGCGTGGCGGCCGGACTGTCGCGCGAGGTCGCCGCCAAACTGGCCCAGGCGACCGTGCTCGGCTCCGCGCGTCTGCTCGCCGAAACCAGGATCGAACCCGAAGCGCTGCGCGATCAGGTCACCTCCCCGCACGGCACCACCTTCGC
>DASRKV010000235.1:0-9229 GCA_035648795.1 Opitutaceae bacterium | reverse complement strand
GCGGCGAAGAAGTTCCTGGCCACCGTGTCGGCAGCCGAGCCCGCCACGGCCGATTTTGACGAGGTGCGGATCGAGGTCGTGGTGGTGCCGCCGGGCAGCCCGTTGGCGGGTCATCGACTGGCCGAACTGGCGCCAACCCGGCGGTGTGGCGTCCAGCTGACCGGCATCGGTCGCAACGGCGGTCGCATCCTGAACCCCGGCGCCGAAGAGACTCTGCGGGAGGGCGACGAAGTGCTGGTCCTCGGCAACACCGAGCAGATCGACGCCTTCAAGACCATGCTCTTCGACCTGCCCGGGTCGGCCGGAGAAGTTCCCTCCGCCTGACAGAAGCTTTCGGGCGAAGAGCCCCGAATCAGGCCGGGAGAACGACCGGCGCCGGCTCGGCCTACTCCCGGGCGCGGCCGCTGCGGCGCCGCGAAGGTCCGTTCTCTTCGTCGGGGGATTCCTTCTCGTCCCCGTCTTTTTCCTCGGCGTCCTCGTCGCCGGGCTTCTTCTCTTCCTCGTCGTCTTTCCCCTCCTCGTCGTCCTCGTCCCATTTCAACGACTGATCGTTCTTGAGGCGTTCCTCCTCCGCTTCGTCGAGCGGCGGCAGATCCTGGTCGTCGAGCTCGTCCTCCTTGCGCGGCGGGTGTTCTCCCTCCTCTTCGCTTTCCCAGCCCGCGGGCACGTAATCGAGGATGGCGGTCACCTCGGCGAACACATGCACCGCCCGGCCTTCCATAAAGTCGATATTCCGCGCTTCGCGAAGCTCATCCTTCACCTCGTCGACGCTCAGCTGCTGCTCGAAGTCGAACAGATCGTTGAGCATCTTCACGCGCAGCCGCGTGATGTGGTCGAGAAAGTCGGCGTAGGGGCCGTTCTCCTCGTCGAGCAGGTCGGGCAGGGCAAACAGCTTGTCCTCGGACTCGAAGAGCGAATCCTTGACCCGCGTCAGACGCACGCGGCCGTCCCCCAGGTCTCCCTCGATGCGGAAGGGAATGAAGGCGTGTTCCATCACATCCTGGTCGAAGCCGTAATCGCGCAGCGCCTCGACGAGTTCGATGATGTGTTGGACCTGGCGGGGATCGATGATGCTGAGCCCGTCCACATCCCAGCGCACGGGGTCGCTGACCTCCTCGACCCACCAGTTGTGGTCGTCACCAAGGCGGACAATGCACCATTCAAGTTGGGGGGCTGATCTGGCCATAGGTGGTGGAAATGATGACGGTTGTTTGGTGCACCAAAAAGCCGCCTGAACGACGGAGTCAATCCCTCAGCGCAAAAAAAAACGGCAATGATCTTGAGAACGTCCTTCCCGCGGTATTTGGGGACGAAATCGGAGCGCAGGGTGGGGGGGGTGCCGCAAAAAACAAGCACAAAATCGCCCCGTTTTTTCCGGCCGGATCATCGCGGCCGGGCCGGCGCGCGGGGCTTGAGTTTTTGGCGGGCGGATCGCAGTTTCACGCGCATGGGGTTCCTTTACGAAAAACTCGTCCGGCCCGCTTTGTTTAATCTCGATCCCGAGGTCGCCCACGAGCGGGCGGTGGACGCGATGGCCCTGGTCGGCGCGGTGGCGCCCTTGCGGCGGATCCTGGAGGTTGCGACCCAGTTGCCGGCGGCCTGCACCCGGCCGATCGAGTGCCTGGGCCTGCGCTTTCCCAACGCGGTCGGGCTGGCCGCCGGGTTTGACAAGAACGGCGTGGCCTGGCGGGGCGCGGCCGCCCTGGGTTTCGGCCACGTCGAGATCGGCACGGTGACGCTGTTGCGCCAGCCGGGCAACGAGCGGCCCCGCGTTTTTCGCTATCCGCAGCAGGAAGCGGTGATCAACCGGATGGGTTTCAACAACGACGGCGCGGAGACCGTCGCCCGCCGCCTCGCCCGCCTGGCTCCGCCCGGGGCGCGGCGGATCCCGCTGGGCATCAACCTCGGCAAATCCCGGGCGGCGCCGCTCGACCGGGCCGCGCAGGATTATCTCGGAAGCTTTGAACTGCTCGCGGACCACGCCGATTACGTCGTGATCAACGTGAGCAGCCCGAACACGCCCGATCTGCGCCGGCTGCAGGAAGAACCCTGGTTGCGCGAGTTGCTGCCGGCGTTGACGAAGGCGAATCGGGCGCGCGCCGCGACGGGCCGGCCACGGCGGCCGCTCCTCCTGAAAATCGCCCCGGACCTGGATTTCCGCCAGATTGACCATGTGCTGTCAATGATCGCTGAATTCGGGCTCGACGGAATCGTCGCCACCAACACCACGCTCACCCGGCCGGGACCGTTCGGCGCGGTGCGCCAGGCGGGTGGCTTGAGCGGGTGTCCGCTGCGGGCCCGGGCCACGGAGATTGTCAACTATCTGGCGCGGGCGACCCGGGGAAAACTGCCGATCATCGCCTCGGGCGGCGTGACGGATTCCGCCTCGGCGGGCGAGAAGCTGGATGCCGGCGCGACGCTGGTGCAGATCTACACCGGTCTGATCTACCGGGGGCCGTTCTTCGCGCGGGACCTGGCCCGCAGCCTGGCCACCCGGCAGGACCGGGTGTTCGGATTTTAGGTTTTCGATTTTTGAATTTCGATCGGGCGCGCCGGCGCTGATTCTAGAGCGGTTTCAGTAAAAGTGTAGCCACGAGCGCCAGCGAGTGGACAAACCATCCGCTCGCTGGCGCTCGCAGCTACGTTCGCGTGCTCGGCCACAGTTCAATTTAAACCGCTCTAGCTCGTTTTCAAGGTGAGCCCATGGGGTGGAGCGCGTTGTCCCTAACGCGCTTGAACCGCTTCGGGACAAGCGGTGCCACTTCGCCTCGTTTCTACGCGCTAATCGCATCGTGAAAGCTAAGCCGTCTCACGGGCGAAACGGTTGGGGACGGCAAACCTGCAACCTTGCATGAACCACCGCCCCGCCAAATCGCCCCGATTGAAAATCAAAAATCGTAACTCAAAAATCGGGAATCAGATGACCCAGTCGGCGCCGTCCTTCAGGTCGTTGGCGGTGATGACCGAGGCTTCTTTCTTCCGGCGCGGACGAACGACGAGGTTCTCGCCCTTGTAGTGGGCCATGCTGTTCGGCGGGATCGATTGCAGGAGCCACACGTTCGCGCCCACGATCGAGTTCGCGCCGATGCAGGTGTCGCCGCCGAGGATGGTGGCATGGGCGTAAATGGTCACGTGATCCTCGACGTCGGGATGACGCTTGACCCCCTTGACCGGATCGCCCGCGACGTCGACCTCGAACGATTTCGCGCCGAGGGTGACGCCCTGGTAGATTTTGACGTGAGCCCCGATCCGCGCCGTCTCGCCGATGACGACGCCGGTGCAGTGGTCGATGAAGAAGTGCGGCCCGATCTGCGCGCCCGGATGGATGTCGGCGCCGGTGCGTTCGTGGGCGTATTCCGTCAGCATGCGCGGCAGGAGCGGCACGCCGAGCTGATAGATCACGTGGGCCATGCGCTGCAGCGAAATGACGAGGACGCAAGGGTAGGCGAGAATGATCTCCTCCACGCTGCGCGCGGCGGGATCGCCGTGATAAGCGGCGGTGACGTCGGTCTGGATGATTTCCCGCATCTCCGGCAGGCGGCGAAGGATGGCTTCCGTAAATTCGCGGGCGAGGCCGTCCGGCTCCGGACGGCGGGCGAAGCGCAGGCATTTTTCGATTTCGGCGGCCAGGCGCGCGGAAATCTCGCCGAGACGACGTTCGATCAGCGTGCCGACATTTTGTTTGGTGACGGGGCTTTGCTCGAAGAAGCCGGGAAAGAGCACGTGCATCAGGTCCGACGCGAGCCGGTTGACCGACTCTTCCGACGGCAGGTTGGCGCCGTCGAGATGGTTGATGCCCCCATACGTTTCATAGGAGGCAAGGAGGGCCTGTTTGATGGAGTCGAGGGACATGGCCGTGAACGCGACAGCTTCGCGAGGGAGCCCGCGAGGTCAAATCGGATCACGGCGCGGAAAAGTTGGTGCTCAGGGCGGGAGTCGAACCCGCACGCCTTGCGGCACACGCCCCTCAAACGTGTGTGTCTACCAGTTCCACCACCTGAGCAATCCGACCGCTGGGAGCACGGATAAGTAGAAGCCTGGCGGCGAATGTAAAGCCCTGAATTGGCGTGGCCGGCCCGCGGGTTGCACGGTCTCCGCCGCGGTGGCGATCGCCCGCGGGTCCCGGCGCGCGGGGTCCGTCCAATCGTTCATGGAGACGTGACGCCCTCGTCGCGTTCCGCCCGCAAATCCAGGGCGAGGGCGTCGTGGCTCCACATTATAGCCTGGGTGTTGGATAGCCGGGACGGTGATGCATCCGGGCTGGGAAGGGCCCTGGATTCTGCCGGGAAATCGCTTGCCACGCTCCTAGGGGCGGCAAAACTCACCCGCCTGCCGCCCAGGGTGCCCCTGGCCCGCGGCAGTCCTCGCTCTCGCAAACCGACCTGTTTTTTCGCGGGCTGTAGCCCGCTTTTCCGACTTACCATGGACGAACCGCCTGCCAAAGAGACGCCTGGAGAGGGTCTTAACAAAATCGATCTTAGCCAGCTCCAAGACTTCCGGTTTGGGACGCAATGGACCGAGATCAAGTCGGTGCCCGGAGCGCGACGGGAACCGGAGCACGATCGTGGTCCCCGCCGCGACGGCGGAGGCCGGGGCGAGGGCAGACCGCGCGGCGCCGAGGCGGGCGAGCCGCGGCGGGATCGACGCGTCTTTCACCGGCCGGGCGGGGAAGGGGCCGGCGCGACACCGTCCGGGGAGCCCGAGAGCCGCCCGGCTGGCGAACCGGGTGGAGCCGGCCGGCCGCCCGGCGAGCAGCGCCTCGCGGAAGGTCAGCGGCGCGGACGTCCGCCCGAGCGTGAAGGCGGCGGCGAACGCCGCTGGTCGGGGCCGCGCGCCCCGCAGGATTACCGGCCTTATCTCAGCCCCTATTTCAACATCGCGTTTTATCCCGACGACGCCGGGTTCTCCGCGCTGGTGAAGGCGATGCGCGCCTCGTGCCGCACCTTTGAGTTGTTCGAAATCGCCCGTCTGATTCTCGGCAAGAACGATCGCATTGTCGTGGTCGCAACCCGGCGGCCGCCCGAAGTGGCGGGCCCTGCTGACGCGCCGGCGGCGGCCGCTCCGCCCGCGCCCGCACCGGCGAAGACCGTGGTGCCGATTTATCTGAGCCTGGCAGACGGCCTGCCGTTCGACAGCGAGGAGGCGGCATTGGCGCACGCGATGGGCCGGCATCTGGATCGCTTTTTCGACCAGGCGGTGGTGGAGGTGGAGCCACCGAAGGGTAATTTCCCGTTCGTCAATCGCTGCACGCTCTCGGGCGAGCTGCTGGGCCCGCCCAACTACCACCGTTACCAGCAGATCGTGCAGCAGCATCATGCCGCGCATTTTTCGCGGATGCCGTTCGAACAGTACCGCGAACGCATCGAGACGGTGCGCGATCCGGAGGTGGTCAACCAGTGGCTGGAGAAGATGAAGAAAGCCACGCGCTACACGTGGAAGCTGGGCGCGGCCGGCGAGCCGCCGGTGACCTTCGACAGCGTGGAAGAGGCGCGAGCGCACCTGCTGGCGACCGCCCGCGACCGCGTGGTGAAGGCGGTGGATTCGGCGCGTTTTTCGGGGAAGCTGATCGAGGCTTTGCCGCCGGGCGAAATCCGGCGGGCGATCGAGGGCCACCTGGAGCGTCAGCGACGTTTCCCGTTGGACACCGCCAACGCGTTGCGCGGACGGCTGCGCCGCGAGGGCTTCACGATCTTCAAGAAAGGTTCGAAGGGCATCTCCTACGTCTGCGCGGTCAAGCGGAAGTTCCGGGTGCAGGGGCAGAGCTTTGCCGAGAGCATCGGCGGGCTCATCGGGTTCATCGAATCCAATCCGATGATCACGATGAGGGAATTGCCGCTGAAGCTTCTCGGTTTTGCTCTGCCGTCCGGCTCGCCGCCTCCGCCGCCCTTGGCCCCCGCCGAGTCGGCCGCGACGGTCGCTCCGGCGGCCGAACCGGCTCCGGCTGGTCCTGCGGAACCCGCGCTGACCGCGGAACAGCAGGAGAAGCTGAAGCGCGTGACGATGGATTTGCACTGGTTGGTGCACGAAGGCTATGTGACCGAGTTTGCCGATGGGCGGTTGTTCACGCCGTCCCCCATGGCCGAAGCGCGGGTCAAGGCCACGGAGTCAGCGGAGGGCGAAGAGCACGATCCGGAGAATTTCCCCGAGGTCCCGGCGCCGGCGCCGGTCGCAGCCCCTGAGCCGGTGGCGCCTCCGCCACCTGCCTCAACGAAATCTGTTTCGCCGGCACCCGCCCCCGAAAACGCGCCGCCCTCCGCGGAACCGCCCGCTGTCCCTGAGCCGGTTGCGCCTCTGCCACCTGCCTCAACGGAATCTGTTGCACCGGTACCCGCTCCCGAAAACGCGTTTCCCTCTGCTGAACCGATCGCAGCCCCGGTGCCGCCGTCCACCGAAGCTCCGGCTCGCGCCGCCGCGGATACGCCCCCGGCGACGGAACCTCCGGCATCTGCCGGGGCGGCGTAGCCCGTAATTCGGTCTGTTCCTCGATATGGACCGCGGGTGATTCCGCGGTTGGCATGATTTGATCAAGGACCACTCGCTGGTGCTCGCAGCTACGCGGGAAAGGACCGCTCGCCGGTGCGCGCGGTCACGCCTTCGAGGAGAGGCGATCAGCGGAGTCCGGCGGGTCCCGTCGATATTTTCCGTCGCCAAAAGGCTTTCCAATCGTCGCATCGTTCGTTACGGCAATGGGCTCATTCTGCGATTATCAACCCCGCCATGCAATTCCTCACCCCTATCCCATTCCTCGCTGTCGGTGGAAGCGGCAGTCACGAAGTACTCCTGAAACTCGCCGGAGTCGACTACCTGATTCTCGGCGTCTACTTTGCGTTTGTCCTCGCGATCGGGTGGGTGCTTCGCAAGTACCTCAAAACGAGCAAGGACTTCTTTGAGTCCGGCCGGTCGCTGCCGGCGTGGGTCTGCGCGCTCGGGTTCATCGGAGCCAACCTCGGGGCGCAGGAGGTCATCGGCATGGCAGCCTCGGGCGCCAAGTACGGCATCATGACCAGCCATTTCTATTGGATCGGGGCCATTCCGGCCATGGTCTTTGTCGCCGTCTTCATGATGCCGTTCTATTACGGATCGAAGGCGCGCTCGGTGCCGGAATACCTGAAGCTTCGCTTCGACGAAAAGACGCGCAGCTTCAACGCGCTGACGTTCGCGTTCATGACGATCATGTCGTCGGGGATCTCGATGTACGCGCTCGCGCTGCTGCTCAACTCGATCCTCGGTTGGAATTTCCACGTCTGCATTATTCTCTCCGGCGTGATCGTCCTGCTCTACATCTTCATGGGCGGGCTGACATCCGCCATCTACAACGAGGTCCTCCAGTTTTTCCTCATTGTCCTCGGCTTTCTGCCGCTCGTGCTCCTCGGGATGAAGGATGTCGGCGGCTGGCACGGATTGGTGGAGAAACTTGATGTGCTGGCCCAGCGGACGGGCTTTCAGGCGGGCACCTACACCGAGTCGTGGGCCCATGCCGGTTCGGCTGGTTCCAACCCCATGGGCGTCGAATGGTTTGGACTGGCCATGGGCCTCGGGTTCGTCCTCTCGTTCGGCTACTGGTGCACCGACTTTCTGGTGATGCAAAGGGCCATGGCGGCCAAGGACATGGGATCGGCGCGTCGCACCCCGATTCTGGCGGCGGTGCCAAAGATGTTTTTCCCATTCCTGGTAATCTTTCCCGGCCTCATCGCGATGGCCCTCACCGTGAGCGGGCACGGTTTCCAGCTGCCGCCCAAGGACGGGAGCTACGATTACAACATGGTGGTTCCTCTCATGCTCGCCCATTACCTGCCTTCGGGCATGCTGGGCGTGGGCCTGACGGCGCTGATGGCCTCATTCATGAGCGGGATGGCTGGCAACGTGACCGCGTTCAACACCGTCTTCACCTACGACCTCTACCAGGGCCATATCAAGAAGGACGGGACGGATGCCCACTATCTGGCGGTGGGGCGGTGGACTACGGTGTTTGGCATCCTCGCCAGCATGGGGGCGGCGTACTTCGTCGCGGCGTTCAACAACATCATGGACGTCCTCCAACTGGTGTTTGCCTTTGTCAACGCACCGCTGTTCGCCACGTTCCTCCTGGGCATGTTCTGGCGGCGGACGACTGGCCACGGTGCCTTCTGGGGCCTAATTGCCGGTACGTTCGCGGCGGCGCTCCACCAAGGCCTTACCATTCCGGCCGGGGCGGCGGTGGGACTCACCCAAGGCGGGTGGATGGCCGTCGTGCACACCTACCCGAGCATCATGGCCCAGAACTTCTGGACCGCCATCTTCGCCTGGACCATGTGTATGCTCACCACGATTCTCATTTCAATGGCGACCGTTCCGAACAAGACAGACGACCAGTTGTGCGGCCTCGTCTATTCCCTCACGGAAAAGATCCGGGAACATGGCACGCCGTGGTACCTTCGGCCGGCGACGCTCGGCGGCGTCGTGCTCGCGGGCGCGCTCGTCCTCAACATCATCTTCTGGTAACCCTCAACCTCTTCCGCCATGCATCTCGATGTCCGCATCCCGCTGGGCCTGCTCTTTCTCCTGCTCGGCATCATCCTCGTAATTTACGGTTTCACGGCCGATCCGATCATCTACACGCAGCACTCGCTCGGCCAGAATGTGAACCTGACTTGGGGTAGCGTCTTCACGGTCTTTGGCGCGGTGATGCTGCTCTTCACGCGGCGCAAAGCCGGTTGAAACGGGCGGGGGCGGCCCGCATGTTTCAAGGCGTGGCAGTGCTCCCAGCTTAAACCGTGGTGCTTGGTTCAGCCGGAACGATGCAGTCGTGAGCGGTGGAACTCGCCGTCCCGGCGGGTTCTTCGGCGGCGGAATTTTCAGCCCGCCGGGGACGGCGGGCTCCCCCTTTTCGTATCCTGATTTCTCCGGACGGGGAGATCGTTTCGACTGAATCTTTCCGGATGAGACCGGCGCAGTGAGATTGGCTAACCGATCGGAAGACGACGAAGTTATTGCGACCGGCGCGTCTTCGCCGTGAAACCATTAGGGCCGCCTAGCGTCACGATAAACGGATCTTTTCCGTCGCCGTCATGAAACTGGCCCTCAGTCCGCAAGAAGCCTGGCAGCCGCTGCCCGCGGGCGAATGGGACGAAGACGCCGCGCGGCATCTGCTCCGCCGGGCCGGGTGGTCCGCCCGACCCGCGGAAGTGGCCCGGACTCTTGCCGACGGGCTGGTCCCGACGCTCGAGCGCCTTTTCCCCGCCACTCCGCC
>DASRKV010000234.1:0-5199 GCA_035648795.1 Opitutaceae bacterium | reverse complement strand
GGGTGGGGGGAGACGGAAGGTGGTGGATTGCAGGGGAAGTGTTTTCGAACGTAGTTTGCATGCGCGTAGAGGTCATGAGCTTATCGGAAGGCGGCTGGGTTCACTGCTCAGGTTTTGCCCAATCGTGCGTGGAATTTGTGTTTTCGTTTGCGCCCTGACCCTCCTTGGGTGGATGTTGGCAGGCGCGCCCAGTCCATGTCGAACGAGATTCCATCGCCCCGATCACGAAGCAAGAGCATCGTCGAACACCTCAAAGCCTCGCCGATCTGGCGGGAGTACGAAAAGGCTTTTGCCGACGCCACCGGGCTTCCGCTGGGCCTGCGGCCGGTGGAAACCTTCCAGTTCCCGCTGGCCGGGCACAAGAACGAGAATCCATTCTGCGCGCTGCTCGCCCAGACCAACAAATCCTGTTCGGCCTGTCTGCAGATGCAGCAGGAGATCGCGGAGGCGGCCAAAGGCGGGGCGCAGACCTTGCGGTGCTTCGCCGGGCTCTGCGACACGGCGGTTCCGGTCCGCGTGGGCGAGAATCTGATTGCCTTCCTGCAGACCGGCCAGGTGTTCCTGCACCAGCCGAGCAAGAGCGACTTCAGCCGGGTGTCCCGCCAGCTGCTCGAATGGGGGCGGGAGATCGATGTCCACCGGATTGAGGAGGCCTATTTTCAGACCCGGGTCATCCCGAAGCGGCAATATGAATCGATCGTCCGCCTCCTGGTCATCTTCTCCCAGCACCTGGCGGCGCTGAGCAACCAGCTCATGGTGAGGGAGGAGACGGCCGAGGCGCCCATGGTGGCCCGGGCCCGGAGTTACATTACCGATCACCAAAGCGAGGAACTCTCGCTCAAGGAGGTGGCCCGCGCGGTCAATACCAGCGCCTTCTATTTCTGCAAGATGTTCAAACAGGCGACCGGCCTGACCTTCACCGATTACCTGGCGCGGGTCCGGGTCGAAAAGGTGAAGAACCTCCTGCTCAATCCGCACAAACGCATCAGCGAGGCGGCGTTCGAGGCCGGTTTCCAGTCGCTTTCGCAGTTCAACCGGGTCTTCAAGAAAATCGAAGGCCTGTCGCCGAGCGATTTTCGCGACCAACTGCATCCGATCACGGATCCCGCGGCGATCTAGGCCCGGGCCATGGCATGCCAGGGCAGCGGGCACACCGGCTTGCTGCGCGCGCCGGTGGCCGCCGCGCGCGCGTTGACCGGCGAATACTGGCAGACCTCGCAGAAAGCGTGGATTTCACGATGGGCGAGGAAGCGGAAGGTGAGCAACAACTCGTCCACGCACGCGGTGGCCTCGAGGTCGTCGAGATGGTGCTGGCTGCCGGGCACGCTCTGGGCGGCAAAGGCCAGCGCGGCCTGGCCGGCGATGAAGTAGTTGATCAGTGGATTCAGCCGGCAGTGACAACTCATCCCGATGAGGCGCGTTGCCGGGAGATGGCGCGAGAGCCACTGGTGGGGGGACTTGCTGTGGAAAAGCGAAAACAGTTGCTGGAGCGACTCGTCCATCAGATAGACCAGCGTATCCGGATTGCCGAGCGGCGTGGTCGCCGGAGCGGCGCGCAAGAGGATCTCCCACTTGCGCTTGATTTCGGCGCGATGGCCGTCCAGCGCCTCCAGATACCCTTGCTTCATCGTGCCAGTGTGGCAGGGAATGCGCCATTCGGCAGCGCACGGCTTGGCAAGCTTTGCGCATTTCTTGCACGAAGAAACGCCCCGGATTCCACCAATCGCCGCGCGGGCGATCGCCGGCCAGATCCAGGCCCGCCGGGTGGAAGAACCGACCGGCCCCGGCCTACCCGCCGAAGAACTTCGCGGCCTGGTCAATGACCTCCGCCAGCCGGTCGACTTCCGCGGCCGTGTTGTAGAGGTAGAAGCTCGCGCGGGTGGTCGCGGTGATCCCGAGTTTGCGCCAGAGCGGCTGGGTGCAGTGGTGGCCGCCGCGGAGCGCAATTCCTTCCCGGTCGGCGAAGGTCACGACATCGTGGGCATGAGCACCGGCCAGACCGAAGCTGACCAACCCGCCCCGCTCGCCGGCAGGGCCAAACAGGCGGATCCCCGGCACCCGCGCAAGGCGCGCAAAGGCGTCGCGGGCGAGTTGCCCGTCGTGGGCCGCGATGGCCGGACGGCCGATGGCGTCGAGGTAATCCATCGCCGCGTGCAGGCCCACGGCGCCGGCGATGTCGGGCGTGCCGGCTTCGAACTTATGCGGCACTTTGTTCCAGGTGCTCTGTTCGAACTGGACCGATGCGATCATCTCTCCGCCGCCCTGGAAGGGATCCATGGCCTCGAGCAACGCCTGGCGGCCGTAGAGCACGCCAATCCCGGTGGGGCCGGCCATCTTGTGTCCGGAGAAGGCGAGGAAGTCGCAGCCCAGCGCCTGGACGTCGATCGGCAGGTGGCCCGCACTCTGCGCGGCGTCGACCACGGTGATCACGCCGTGGCGGCGGGCGCACGCGCACAACTCGAGCGCGGGGTTGATCGTGCCGAGCGAGTTCGAAATGTGCGGAAAGGCGAAGATCTTCACATTGCGCGCGAGCAACGCGTCGAGACCGCTGAGGTCGAGCAAGCCGTCGTCGCCCGTGACCGGCACGAAGAGCAGCTTCGCCCCCGTGCGGCGGGCGAGGAGCTGCCAGGGCACCAGATTGCTGTGATGCTCCATCTCGGTGACCAGGATGGCGTCGCCGGGTTTGATCCGCGAAGTGAACGTGTAGGCGATCAGGTTGAGTCCCTCCGTCGTGCCGCGGGTGAAGATGATCTCCTCGGGCACGGCGGCATGGATGAATTGCGCCGCGCGGGCGCGGGCCGCCTCGTAAGCGGTGGTGGCGCGGTAGCTCAGCTCATGGACGCCGCGGTGGACGTTGGCGTTGTCGTGTTCGTAATAGCGCACCAGCGCCTCGATCACGGCGCGGGGCTTCTGCGTGGTGGCGGCGTTGTCGAGGTAGACCAGCGGCCGGCCGTGGACGGTCTGGTCAAGAATCGGAAAGTCCGCGCGCAGCGCGGCCCAGTCCGGAACGGGGGCGTCGGCGGGCGGCTTCATTCGGTGGTGGCGGTGACGGATTCGCCATGGAGCGCGTTGATCGCGGCGTGCCAGCCCAGCGTCGCGCATTTGATGCGGGCGGGAAACTGGTGGACTCCGGCAAAAGCCGAGAGATCGAGATCTTCCTCGTCCGGCTTTCCCTGAGTCACAATCTCCTTGAAACGGGCAAACAGAGCTTCGGCTTCTTCGAGCGTGCGGCCCTTGAGCCGCTGGGTCATGACCGAGGCGGAGGCCTGGGAAATGGCACAGCCGGCCCCTTGGAAGCTGATGTCGGCGATCCGGTCACCTTCGATCTGGACATAAACGGTGATCTCGTCGCCGCAGACGGGATTATTCCCGGCGGCAATCCGGTTGGCCGTCGGCAGCTTGCGAAAGTTCCTCGGGCGGCGGTTGTTCTCGAGGATGACGCTTTGGTACAGTTCGGTCAGATCCATGAAAGGAAGGACCGTAAACCGGATTCCGGCGGACCGCTAGCGGTTTTTCAGAGGAGCCCGCTCCGGAGCGGGCTCCTAGCAGTGTGTCGGACTTCGTCCTCCGCGCTGTTAGAATAAAATGGCTGCACCATTTTGGAGGAGCCCGGAAGGGCCGAGTGTTTTCCGGGTTATCCGCTCGGCGCTGATCGAAGCCGTCCGTTTTCTTGATCCGGAGGCGGTTTTCGACGCCGACACTGCCCCCGCCCGGGGGAATCAGGCCGCTTTGAGCACCGCTCCGAGGGTGTGAAGCCGCCGAAGGTTGTAGGACAGCGTCACGAGGATCCATTCCAGCGACACGTTCTCCAAACCGCGCAGCATGAACCGCCGGAATCCGATCGCTTCCTTGATGATGCCGAAAACGGGCTCCACGGTCTGCTGCCGCAATTTGTAGCGGGCGCGGCCAGCGGCGGTGGTCGTGCGGTGAGCCATCCGTTCGCTGAACGCAGCGTTCAAGGGCGGCGCGGGTGGATCCGCCTGTTTCTCCAGATCAGCCACAGTCCGTCCGTGTGCTTTGCGGCCCACCGAGGCCAGGACGGTAATTCCAGTGGGCTTCCCTGCGTCGTCGTGTTCGATCTTCTCGATCGCGGCCTCGCTGCAAAATCCGCTATCCGTCAAAACCTCCTTCACCGGACCGGCCGCTGGGGCGACGCTCGCCAGCGTCGGCACCAGTTGCTCCTTGTCGTTGGTGGCCTGGCAGACCCGCTGCCCCACGATCAACCGGCTCTGCACCTCGACGGCGGCCTGCGCGTTGTAGCTCTGTTCAAAGCGGGTCTTCCCACCCGCCGGCATGATCCGGCTCTGCGGATCGGTGTAGTTATATTGGTCCGTGGCCGCCGGTGTCGGCGGGGCCGGCGGACCGGGCTGGTCCGGTGCGGTGCGGGCGCGCTCCTCCTGCGCCCGGGCAAAGGCGCGCGCTTCGATCTCGGCGCGGGCTTGTTGCAGCCGCGCCTTGCGTTCATGCCGGCGCGCCAGTTCGCCGTCCAGGCTCAGTCCGTCCTGCAATGGTTGCGCATCGTCGGCTTCGGCCTTGGCCAGCAACTGCTCGATTTCCAACTCGACTTGGCGGAGTTGCTCGCCGGCCCGCCCGTAGCTCACCGCCGCGTGCCGGCTTGCATTGGCCAACACCTTGGTGCCGTCAATGGCCACCGTGATCTCGCCCACCTTCAGGACCCGGCAGCGGGCGGCCAACTCCAGCACCTGCGCAAAGCTGCGGGCCAGCAACTCCCGGTTCTGCCGCCGGAACGAGCAGATCGTATCGTGATCGGGGTGCGTATCGGCGCAGAGCAACCGAACCGCCACGTTCTCATAGGTGGTTTGTTCGATGCGCCGGCTCCCGAACACCCCGGTCGCGTAGCTGTAGATGAGCAGCCCGAGCATCATGGCCGGCGGATACTGTTCGCTCCCGCTGCCCTGCTCGTTGACACGGGCAGTGCGCACATCCAGCTCGCCAACCACGTCGATCATGAAGTGCACCAAGTGATCCGCCGGCACCCAGTCGCGCAGATCGGGCGGCAGCAGCATTGGGGTCTCGCGGTCCACAGTCACATAACGGGCGGGCATGCCTCTCTGACGCACGACCCACGCCAAAGTTCAAACCTTCCCCGCTGAATCGGAAGAAAAGTCGCCGTTCTGCTTCAAACGGCGTCCGCCGTTTGTAAGGAGCGAGCGGGCGAAGCCCGACACGCTCCTAGGG
>DASRKV010000233.1:0-10552 GCA_035648795.1 Opitutaceae bacterium | reverse complement strand
AAGCATATGTCCGCCATCCAGCACCGGGATGGGCAGCAGGTTGAAGATGGCCAGATTGACGTTGATCAGGATCGTGAACCAAAGCACCAGGCGGATGTCGCTCTGCGCGGTGGCGTTAAAAATACGGATGATGCCCACGGGGCCGCTCAGTTTCGATACGCTGAGATCGGATTGCGGGTTGACCAGCCCAGCGAGAAGGCGGAAGGTCATCACCGCGTTTTCCTGGATCTGCGCGATGGGATCCGGATACGTCAGCATGAAACCTGATTGACGCCTGATTCCGAGGTCGGCGATGTCCGGGTGGTCGGGACGCGGCGGCAATTCGAGCGCGACGCGCTCTGCCCCGCGCAAAATCTCGAGCCGGATCGCCCGCGCGTGGTTCTTGCTGAGATGCTCAAGAAAGTCATTCCGCGAGAGAAGCGGGATGGAATCGTAGGCGACGATGCGGTCTTCCGACTGCAGTCCAATCCGGTGTCCTAGCAACGTTGGATCGACGGTGCCGACGACCAGTTCCTCCGCGGAAACGATTCCAATCTGGCGCATGCGCTCGTCGCCGGCGAGGCGCGGATAGACGGTGAGCTCGATCGTCCGCCCGCCGCGATCAATGGTGAACACGGCCTTGGGCCGGCCATCGGCGCTGCGTCCGGCCCCGGCGAAAAGCGTCTGCTGCATCTCCAGCCAATTCGTGACCGTGCGGCCATCGATGGCCCGAATGATGTCCCCGGCCCGGAAGCCGGCTTCAAACGCCGGGCTCGGCACGCCGGCGCGATCGGGCAGGGCGGGAAGCACCGCGCCGATTTCCGTGGTGTTGAAATCGGCGCTGGTCGGCTGCCCGACCCACCACACCACGCAGGCCAGCAGAAACGCAAAAAGCACGTTGAAGCCCGCGCCGGCGGCAAACACGAGGATTTTCGTGCTGTAGCTGATCGGAGGCAGTCGCGCAAAATCAACCTTGGACTCGCCCTCGATGGCTCCCATGTCCGCCAGTTGGGGCAGCGCCACATAACCCCCCAGCGGCAACCAGGAGATGCGGTATTCCACTCCATCCTTTCCATGCCAGGCAAAGATCTTGGGCCCAAAGCCGATCGAAAAGCGCTCGACGTGCACGCCCCGGCGCCGCGCCGTCAGGAAATGCCCCAGCTCGTGGACGAAGATGGAGCCGCCGAAGAAGAGGATGATCAGAAACACCGACCAGAGATTGGAGCCGATTGACTGGAGAAGATCGGAAAACACGCGTGGATCAGGACTTAAGGTTGGCGATGCTCGCTTGCGCCGTCCGGCGGGCCGCGATGTCGGCTTCCAAGACCGCATCAAGGTCAGCCGGTTCAAAATTCGACGTGACCTGAAGAGTGTTATCAATGAGCTCCGGAATAGCAAGGAACGGGACCCGGCCGGCCAGAAACGCCGTCACCGCGACCTCGTTGGCGGCGTTAAAAACGGCCGGAGCCACCCCCCCGGCCATCATCGCGGCGCGCGCCAGCGACAGGCAGGGATAGCGCGTCTCGTCCACCGGCCGGAAATCGAGGCTGAACAGCCGGTCGAGGTCGAGGGGCGCGGCGATCCCTGGCACGCGTTCCGGATAGAGCAGGGCATGCTGGATGGGAAAAGTCATCGACGGCGGCGCGAGTTGGGCGAGCATGGTGCCGTCGGCGAACTGGACCAGGCAGTGCACAATGCTCTGCGGGTGCAGCACCGCCTGGCATTGGTCGGGCCGCAGGCCGAACAGCCATTGCGCCTCGATGAGCTCGAGGCCCTTGTTGGCCAGCGTGGCCGAGTCGACCGTGATCTTGGGCCCCATCGACCAGTTCGGGTGTTTGAGCGCGTCCTCGGGCGTCACTCGTCCCAGCGCCGCAAGCGGGAGCTCGCGAAACGCGCCGCCGGAAGCCGTGAGGACGATGCGACGGACCGCCGCGGACGCGTGGCCCTCCAGGCATTGGAAGACCGCGTTGTGCTCGCTGTCGACGGGCAGCAACCGGACGCCGTGGGCGCGCGCCGCCGCCATGACGAACTTGCCGGCCACCACGAGGATTTCCTTGGACGCCAGGGCAAGATCCTTGTGCGCGGCCAGCGCCGCCAGCGCCGGCCGCAACCCGACGGTGCCGACGACGGCCACGAGCACCAGGTCGGCCTCCGGCAGTTGCGCCAGGTCAGTCAATCCGCTGAGTCCGCCATAGAGACGTGCGCCGGGCGGAAAGGCCGCCAGGTCGGCGCGGGCCTCCGCCAGCGCGCCATTCTCGAACACGCCGATGTGACGGACCCCGAACTGGCGCGCGATCTCCGCGAGCCGCCGGTGATTGGCGCGCGCCGCGATGCCCACGAGTTCCAGCCGGTCGCGATGGGCGGCCACGACCCGCAGGGCGTTTTCGCCGATGGAGCCGGTGGCGCCGAGGAGCACCACGCGCTTCCTCGCGGCGGTCGGCACGGGCTGGCGGGATTGCTGCATGGGGAATCAGCAAGAGCTGCCGGGCGTCTACAGCAGGTGAAACACCACCCAGCCAACCGGGGCGGTGAGGATCAGGCTGTCGGACAAATCAAACACGCCCCCGATGCCGGGGATGGCATGGCCCGTGTCTTTGATGTCCGCGCGGCGTTTGATGATTGATTCCACGAGATCGGAGACTACACCCAGCGCGGCGAGCGGCAACGCCACGACGGCACCGACCATCGGCGTGAAATTCGCGGGCAGGTAGGCGCGGCAGCCCCAGGCCAGCGCGGCCCCCGCGATCACGGAGACCAGCATGCCGCCCGCCACGCCCTCCCAGGTTTTCTTCGGGCTGATGTCGGGCGCCAGCTTGTGCCGGCCCACGGCGAGGCCCGTGAGCAATGCGCCCGTGTCGCAGAGTTTGCTCACCGCGATCAGCCAGAACAGGAGCGCCAGGCCGGTGTGCGGACGGGGCGTGGCGATGAGCGCAATCCGCACCAGGAAATGCAGCAGGAACGGCACGTAAACGAGACCAAACAAGGTCCAGCAGAGCGTTTCGACGCGGTTCTGAGGTTCCCGTTCGCCGAGAATGCGCACCGAGAACACGATCACCCCCAGGGCCAGCAATTCCGCCGCGGTGACGTGCGGCTCGAAATAGCGGGGCGCCAGCGTGATGGCCGCGCCGACGGCGAGGCCCAGCCGGTTGAACGGCGCCAGCGCCATGTGGCCAAGCATCGCATAAAACTCGTACAGCGTCAGCACGCTCATCGCCGTGATGAGCCAGACGGCGCCGTCGACGCCGCAATAGCTCATGCAGAGCAGGAGCAGGCTCCAGAGAATGATGGTGCTGATCGTCCGTTTGAGCACGGGCGGGGGTGGGGTCGGTCGATTACTGGTTGACGGCGGGGCGATGGACGGCGGCGCGGGGCTTGACCTGTTCGCCGGTCAGGCCGAACCGCCGCTCCCGGCGCTGGAACTCTTCGACGGCGGTGACGAGTTCGGCCTTGGTGAAATCGGGCCACAAAACCGGGGAGAAAAGCAATTCTGCATAGGCACACTGCATGAGAAGAAAATTGCTGAGCCGCGTCTCTCCGGACGTGCGGATCAACAGATCGGGATCGGGAAGGTCCACGGTGTAGAGATACCGACTCAGCGCGGTCCACGAAGCTTCGTCCGGATTTTCCCGTCCGGCGGCGATGGCCGCGGCATAGGCGCGCGCGGCATCCGCGAGCTCGGTGCGTGAGCCATAGTTGAGCGCCAACACCAGGTTCCATTCCGTGAAATGACGCGTTGCAGCCAGCGCGCGCTTCAGTTCCCGCAGCGGCCCCGCCGGCAACTCTTCAATCCGGCCGATCGTGTGCAGGCGGATGCGATGCTTCACCAGATTCTTCGTTTCGCGCCGGAGGAAGAATTCGAGCAGGCTCATGAGCGCCGAAACCTCGTCCGGGGGCCGCTGCCAGTTCTCCGCCGAGAAGGCGTACAGCGTCAGATAGTGGATGCCCAGGTCGCGCGCCGCGTCGATCGTGGAGCGCACGGTCTCCACGCCGCGGCGGTGGCCCTCGATGCGCGGCAACCCGCGCTGCTTCGCCCACCGCCCGTTGCCGTCCATGATGATGGCGACGTGGTTGGGGACATTGGGGCTGGCCGGATGCATGCGTGGATTCCGGCCCTTTATGAAGGGGCCTCGCCGTTTGACAAGGGGAATGACCGGCCGATTGTGCCGGATGGCGACTCCTCTGCGCTCGACGGAAATCCAGCAGGCGCTCGATGGCCTGCCCGGCTGGAAGCACGAACGCGACGCGCTGGTGAAGACATTCAAGTTCGGTGGCTTCCGCGAGGCATTTTCCTTCATGACGCGGGTGGCCTTCGAGGCCGAGGCCATGGACCATCACCCCGATTGGACCAACGTCTACAACCGGGTGGTCGTGCGCCTGCAGACGCACGATGCCGGAGACCGCGTCACTGCCAACGACGTCGAACTTGCCGGGAAGATCCAGAAGATCTCCTGGGTGGGATAGCGGAAAGGCGACCAAAGTCGCGCCCGCTCGCGGAAACAAGACCGTGGCCAAAGCGGTGAAGCTTTGGACCGCCAAATCCAAACTCTCACGAGTTTGGTTACGGCTCGAGCAGGCGTTGCATGAAACTGAAGGACCGCCGGATGTGGCCCCGGCGAATTCGGGCGCAGGTACTTCGCATGCACCCGGGCGGCGCCCACACCCGTGAAGTAGAGATCGAAGCATTCGGAACCACGGGGCCGCAGCGTCGGGTTGGGGCGCAGTTCGACCTGCGGATCCATGGCGATCATCTCTTGCAATGCCCCGTCCCAGTACGCGTCGAAATCGGTGGGGCGTGGATTGATGCCCGGATACTGTCGGAGTTCGGGCAGGGGTTTGTCGAAGGTCAGCGGCATGACCGCAGACAAACAAAAAAATGCGCCGGGCGAAACCCAAAATGCGGTTGCGTCGCCGTTCGGGCCGGCGCCTAGTCGGATGTATGAAGGTCGCGTTCCTCAGTGGTACGAGCATTGTCAACAGCACGCGGTTCGGGGCGTGGGCCGTCCGCACAATTGAGACGCGGTTTGGCCCGGTGACCTACAAGCAGCACGGAGACTTCGTGCTCATCAACCGGCATGGCGACGGCTTCCCGCTGCCGCCGCATTCCATCAACTATCGCGCCAACATCCGCGCGCTGGCGGATCTCGAATATCGTGACGTGCTGTCACTCAATTCCGTCGGCTCGCTCCAGCCGGAACTGCCGCCCGGCACGCTGGTCTCGTGCAGCGACTACGTCGGACTCCAACAGGGGCCGGCGACCTTTTTCGACACCGAGCTCAAGGGCGGCGCGCCGGGCATCGCCAACAATCTGATCCCCCTGCTGGTCGAAAAGCTCGCGCCGGAATTCGTTATCAAGACGGGCAAGGTCTACGTGCAAATGCGCGGCCCGCGATTCGAAACCAAGGCCGAGATCCGGATCGTCCGGGACTGGGGCGACGTCGTCGGCATGACCGCCGCCCACGAGGCCGATTTGTGCGTCGAGGCGGGCCTGCGCTACAACAGCCTGGCGCTCGTCGACAACTACGCCAACGGCCTGGAAGGGACCGAGATCGATTTCGCGAAGTTCAAGGATCTCGTGCAATCCAGCCAGGAGAAGGTCGACCGGCTCTTCACGCGAATGCTGGAGATCTTCGCCTCCATCTGAATTCCAGAGCTCAGCCTCCCATCCGGTCGCCCACCTTGGCCGACCGCAGGCGGGCAAGGAAGGCGGGCACCGCGGCGCCTCCTTCCGGCGGCGCCCAGGGCGCAAAGGTCGTGCCGCGGGCCGGATCGTAAGGTCCCTGTTTCACTTCGAAGAACACGCCATCGTCCTCGACCAGCAGCCAGCCGTGCCAGACGCGGGCCGCGATTTCAAAACCCAGGGCCTCGCCGGTTTTTCCCAGCCGCACCTTCCCGGTGATCATGCCGGCATCATCGAAAACAAACAGATCGAACGCACCCTGCAGCACCACGGCGCACTCCCAGCGAGTTTCATGCAGATGGGGGCGGAAATAGGTGTCGAGTTTGGCTGCGACCAGCAGGCGCTGCACCGGGTCTTCCGGCACCGGATGAAGGTTGTAGTTGGACCGCCGCCGGGTGACCTCGGTGGCCCGCTTGATCAATCCGTTGATGATTTCCTGGTTGATGAGTTTCATCGTTCGGGTGGTCCGGGATCATCCGCATGCGCCCGAGGTTCCCGGTGGAGGAATCTCAGCACGGCGGCGGGAGTGAACAAGGGCAAAACAGCGGGCGAAACTGCGAGTGGAGCTTTTCTTTGCGCGTCCCGTGTGTTTTATAGTCGGGTATCATGAAAACCATCGGCGTCATCGGGCTCGGGATCATTGGCGGGGCGTGGGCGAAGCATTATGCGGTCGCGGGCGTGCTGGCCGGCTGCTGGAATCGCACGCCGCAGCCAACCCGGCCGCAGTGGAAAGATTCACCTGAAGCGGTGGCGGACGCCGCGGATGCGGTGCAGATCGTGGTGGCCGATCCGCCGGCGGTCCAAGGCGTGTTGGACCGGATCCTGCCCCGGCTGGGCCCGGGGAAGATCGTCATTCAGTCGAGCACCATCGATCCGGACAGCAGCGATCGCTTCCGGGCGCAGGTGGAGGCGCGGGGCGCGCGCTACCTGGAAGCGCCCTTCACCGGCAGCAAGCCCGCGGCCGAACAACGGAAGACGGTATATTACCTCGGCGGACCCGCCGAGGTGATCGCGGCGGTGCAGCCGCTGCTGGAATTGGTGTCGGAGACGCGCTTGACCATTGCGGCCGAGCCGCGGAAAGCGGCGGCGCTCAAACTCGCCATGAACCTCAATCTCGCCGTCATGCTCGAAGGTTTGTGCGAAGCGCTGACCTTTGTGCGCCGGGCAGGCATCAGCGACGACATCTTCTTTGACGCGCTGGCCGGCAATGCCGGCAACTCTCCGTTTGCCAAGCTGAAGGAATCCAAGCTCCGTACGGGTGATTTCTCGCCCCAGTTTTCGGTCAAACACATGCACAAGGACATGCGCTTGGCCTCGGCTACCACGAAGAACTCGCCCATGCCGATGCTTGAGGCGGCGCGCGAGCGGCTCCAGTTGGCCGAGAACCGGGGCTGGGGCGATGAAGATCTCAGCGCCGTGCTGAAACTGCTGTCCTGAGCCGTATCTATCCAATGAACCTCGCCCTCGCTCGTTGAAAAGAATGCGGTCAGGTGATCGGTGTAGGAGCCTGCTTGCAGGCGATTCTCACCTCGGAATCGCGAGCCTCCTCGACAGGCTCGGGGCCCTGAGCTAAGTCGAACGGGCAAGCTCGCTCCTACAATTTGCATAGATGCGGCCAAGGTGCCGGCGATTATCTGCCGGCGGCGAGGAGCCGATCAATCAGCTCCAGGTTGCGCAGGGTTTCGGCGAGGCCGAATTGGGGCGCGCGTTGCTGCAGCACCGCGTCGGCGAAATCCTCCACCTCGAGACGATAGCGGTCGCTCGCCGCCGCCGGAATTTCGCGGCGCTCGTTGCCGGTGATCAACGTCAGCGCGCCGGCGTTGTCGAGAAAAGTGTCCGGGATTTCGAGCACGCCTCGGGTGCCCGTGATGTCCGAACAGACCCGCAAATGCGCGTTGAAGCCGCAGTGCAGCGCGGCGAGCAGCCCCGTGGGATATCGCAGGAGCGCGGAGAATATCGTATCGACTCCACCGGTGCGCACGCATTCGACCGCGACCGATTCCGGCCGCGCGGCACCCGCGCTGCCGCCACCCGCCGGGCTCCGGGCCGCCTCATCGGCCACCCAGCCGATGAAATTCACCGGATAGCAGCCGACGTCGTACAGCGCCCCGCCGCCAAGTTCCGGCTGGAGTTTGATGGAGGCCGGATTGGTCAGAAGAAACCGGAAGGTCGAGTGGATGAACTTGATCTCGCCCAACACGCCGCTCCGCAGGACCGCCTGCACCTGGCGGGTGCGCTCGGTGTAGCGGTACATGAACGCTTCCATGAGCGTCACGCCGTGGGACGCGCAGGCGGCGACCATGTCCCGGCCCTCCGCGGCGTTGAGGGCCAGCGGCTTTTCGCACAGGACGTGTTTGCCGTGTTCCGCGGCCTGGATCGTCCACGCGCAATGCAGCGCATTCGGCAGCGGAAGATAGACCGCGTCCACCTCCGGGTCCCTGAGCAGTTCATCGTAGGAGGAGTAGGTGCGCGAAACGCCGAAACGCTGCCGGGCGTCCACCAGCTTGGCGGGGTCGCGGGAGGCAACGGCGTGCAGGTGCGAATTGGCGGCGCGCTGGATGGCCGGAGCGAGCGCTTCGCGGGCGATGCGGGCATACCCCAGCACACCCCAGCGGATTTTGCGGGTCGGGGAAAGCATGGCGATTGCCGGGGAACGAACGCCATGAATCCCCTCGGGTCAAACCTTTGGATTTGCTCCGCGGTCGCCTCCACCTAGCGTTGGGGCGATGAGTGAGTTCATGATCACGGCCCAGGTGACGGAGGCGCGGCGGACGCTGGAGCGGCTGAAGACCAACATGCGCCAGGCCATCAAGGGCAAGGACGACGTGATCGAACGGGCGCTCATCTGCTTTGGCGCGGGCGGCCATCTGCTGATCGAAGATCTGCCGGGCCTGGGCAAGACCACCCTGGCCTATTCGCTGGCGCGCTCGATGGATTGTGCGTTTTCGCGCCTGCAGTTCACCAGCGACCTGCTGCCCAGCGACGTCACGGGGGTCGCGATCTACGACGAGCAGGTGAAGGAGTTCGTGTTCAAGCCCGGCCCGATCTTCGCCAACATCGTCCTGGCCGACGAGATCAACCGCGCCACGCCCAAGACGCAGTCGGCCTTGCTCGAGGTGATGGATCGCGGCAAGGTCACGGTGGACGGCGAAGCCCACGCCGTCGGCGAGCCGTTCATGGTGCTCGCGACGCAGAACCCGGTGGATTACGAGGGCACCTTCGCGCTGCCGGAAAGCCAGATGGACCGCTTCCTGATGCGGATCCGGATGGGTTATCCGCCGACGGCCGACGAGCTCGAGATCCTCCGCGCCCCGCACGTGACGTACGATTCGATCCGGCTCAATCCGGTCGTCACGCGGGCGGAGGTGCTCAAACTGCAGCAACTCGGCACGCAGGTGTTCATCGAGGAGAGCGTGCTGGACTTCATCCTCAAGATCGTCGCCGCGACGCGCACCGAGACGGAGTTCAAGGCGGGCATCAGCGTGCGCGGGGGCCTGGCGCTGAAACGGGCCGCGCAGGCCCGGGCGTTGCTGAACGGGCGCGACTTTGTGATGCCCGAGGACGTGCTCGACCTGGTGCTGCCGATCCTGGGGCACCGGCTCGCGCTGGTGCGACCGGCGTCGGATGTGTTGGAGGAACGGAACGCGGTGGCGGCCGCATTGCGCCGGATCGTCAACGTCATTCCCGTGCCGGAATAGGGCGGGTGGCTCCAACCGGCCCGCGAGGTCTTATCATGACGTACGAAGCGCCGGAATCATCGGTCCCTGGCGGACGAACGCCGGCCAATCCCGGCGCGGCGCGGCGCGGCGTGGACTGCCGTGGGCGGCGCCATTTCCGCTGGAGCGGGTTTCTCTGGTGGCTGGTTTACCCGACCAGCACGCAACGCGTCGTGCCGACCGTGTCGGGCCTGGTGCTGATCGGGCTCGCGCTCGGCATCGGCTCGGCGGCCTATAACGCGGCCAACAACATCCTGTTCATCACGCTGTCGTTGCTGCTTTCGTGCCTGATCCTCAGCGGGGTGATGTCCTGGGTCAACCTGCGCGGCGTCTCCTGGCTGCTCCTGGTGCCGCGGCCCCTGCGCGCGGGCCAGGAGGCGCCCGTCACGCTCGAGCTGCGGAACCGCAAATCGCTGGTCCCGGTCTACGGCCTTTGGTTCGATCTCGTGACCCGTCCGGTGGCGGCGGGCCCGCGGCGTCCCGAAGCCACGATCCGGGCGACTTCGGGCCAGATCCGGGCGGCGTTCGCCCAACTGGAGAAGCTCACGGAGCGGGTGACGTTGTTCCAGCGTGAACGCCTGGACCCGGGCGGCGAGACGCGGCTTGACTGGCTGTTCACGCCGGCGCGACGCGGCCTGGTGCGGGTGGAGTTGACCGGCGTCGGTTCGCTGTTCCCGTTCGGTTTCTTGCGCAAGAGCCATGGCACCGCGGTGCGGCACGACGCGATTGTCTGGCCGGCGCCGGTGGAGTATCATTTCACCCGTGCCGCCGCCGCACCGCATTTGGCGGAAGGCGCACGCCTGGCGCGGGCTGGGGCGGGCAGCGACCTGCTGGCGTTGCGGCGTTATCAGGAGGGCGACTCTCATCGGCTGATTCACTGGAAGGCGAGCGCGCGGCTCCGCCATCTCATGGTCCGGCAGTTTGCGGCGGAAAGCGCCGCGACCTATTTCCTGCGGATTGACACGGCGCCAGGGACCTGGCTGCGCGAAGAACCGTTCGAGTTGATGTGCGGATTCGCGGCGACGCTGGCGGAGGATCTGTTTACCGAGGCCCGGCTGGCGGGGGCGGCGATCGATTCCGCCGCTCCGCTCGCCATCCGTCGGGTGCGGGATCTGGAATCTTTCCTGGACCAGTTGGCGACGGTGGAGTGGAGGGCGGCGGAGCGGGAACCGGAGAGGGC
>DASRKV010000232.1:0-5541 GCA_035648795.1 Opitutaceae bacterium | reverse complement strand
CCAGGCCGCGTCGTAGGCGGCGACCAGATCGGTCAGCGGTTTCACCCCCTCCTCGACGCATTGGCGCACCGTCTTGGCCGGGTCGACCTGCGGTTCCTGCTCGAGCAGCCCCACCGTGTACCCCGGTTCGAAATGGACGTGACCCTCAAACTCGTGATCAAGCCTGGCCAGTATCCGCAGCAACGAACTCTTCCCCGAGCCATTGAGACCGAGGACGCCGATCTTCGCGCCGTAAAAGAACGACAGGCTGATGTCGCGGATGATCGGTTTCCGCTCGATCGTCTTGGAAACGGCGATCATCGAGAAAATGATCTTGGGCTCTTCCGGCTTTGGCATGCGTGCGCCAACCCATACCCGGCGCCGCGGGGCGTGCAAGCTGTCCCGAAAGTCCATTGGATCGGAGCGGCTTGTCCCAAGACTCCTCTTCAGGTGGAGCGGCTTGTCCCCAAGACGCTTCTGCGTGTTAGGGACAACACGCGCCACCGAGTTCTTCCCAACTCGCGACGCCTGTCCAGACTGCGTTGTGGACTACGCTCCGCGTTGCCTGCCCGCTCGACACCGCCCAAAAATCATCCAGATTTGGCCTGGTTCCTCAACCATATGAAAAAATACCTCGTCGAATTCATCGGCACCTTCTTCCTCGTCTTCACGGTTGGCGCGGCGGTTCGCTCCGGCGCCGCGCTCGCGCCCGTCGCAATCGGCTCGATCCTCATGGTCATGATCTTTGCCGGCGGTCACGTCTCCGGCGGGCATTTCAATCCCGCGGTCACGCTCGCCGTCTGGCTGCGCGGAAAATGCGACGCGAAAGATGCGGTGCCCTACTGGATCGCCCAGTTGCTCGCCGGCCTGGTGGCGGCGCTGATCGTCGTCGCCATTTTCGACAAACCCGCCCTCGGCGCGGCTTTGCGTCCCACCACCGCTTCGCTGGTCGTTGAATTTCTTTTCACCTTTGCGCTCGCCTGGGTGGTGCTGAATACGGCCACGGCGAAGGGGACGGCCGGCAACTCGTTCTATGGCCTGGCGATTGGCTTTACGGTCCTAGCCGGCGCGGTGGCGGTGGGCGGAATCTCCGGTGGCGCCTTTAACCCGGCGGTTGGCCTCGGGGTATTTGTCATGGGCCTGGAGAATCTGCATCAGCTCGGCGTCTATTGGGTGGCCGAGCTTCTCGGCGGCGCCGTGGCGGCCCTGGCGTTCAAGGCGACGCATGAAGTCGGGGAATAGTGAATACCCCATTTGCCGCCTTGACAGGCGCCGCTTCTTCGCCCTTTCTCGCGGCTCACTCATGAATCCTTCCGGCACGACGACTCTTTCGTCCCTCGGCCTCGCTCTGGTCGTCGTCGTCGCGCTTGCGCGCGCACCGCGAGGGTTCTGAATGTCAATCTGACTTTGCCCCCTCCGGTGTCGCACCGGAGGGGGCTTTTTTTTGGCCTCCGCCGGATCGCGGCAAGGGAGCGGACGCACATCGCGACCCACCATGAAAATCACCGGCGCCACCCTCCTGCGGACCCTGCTGGAACGGCAGGGAATCCGCACCATCGCAGGCATTCCGGGCGGGGCCATCCTGCCCTTCTACGACGCGCTGCATCACAGCGCCATCCGTCATATCCTCACGCGCCATGAACAGGGCGCGGGGTTCATTGCCCAGGGCATGGCCCGCGTCACCGGCAAGGCCGCCGTCTGCCTGGCAACCTCCGGACCGGGTGCCACCAACCTGTTGACCCCGATCGCTGACGCCCGGCTCGACTCCGTGCCCCTCGTCGCCATCACCGGCCAGGTGGCGCAGGCGCTGATCGGCACCGACGCGTTTCAGGAAGTCGACACCTACGGACTCACCCTCCCGGTCACCAAGCACAACTTTCTCGTGCGGCATCCGGCCGAATTGCTGGAAATCGTGCCGCTCGCCTTCCAGCTCGCGGAGTCGGGCCGCCCCGGCCCGGTGGCCATCGATGTGCCCAAGGATGTCCAGAACGCCGTGACGGACGTGGACGACTGGCCTGAACCGGGCGGCCCGGTGCCGGCGCCGCCGTGTTCCGACGAACTCATCGAGGAACTGGCCCGCCGCCTCATCGCCGCCCGGCGCCCGGTGCTCTACCTCGGCGGAGGCGTGATCACTTCCGGCGCCACCGACCTTGCCCAAGCCCTCGCCCACCGGCTGTCCGCACCGGTCGTGTGCACGCTCATGGCCCTCGGCGCCGTGCCGCCGGACGATTCGCTTTACATGGGCATGCTCGGCATGCATGCCGCCCGGGGCACCAATTTCCTGCTCGAAGAAGCCGACCTGCTGCTCGCGATTGGCGCGCGCTTTGACGATCGCGCGACCGGCAAGGTGGCTGAGTTCTGTCCGCGGGCCACGATCGCCCACATCGACATCGACGCCGCGGAGATCGGGAAAATCAAGGCGGCCTTCCATGGATTGGTGGGCGACGCCGCCAATATCCTCGCCCGATTGCTTCAGCGCCTGCCGCAGCAACCACGCCCCGCGTGGCGGGCGCGGGCGGCCGAGCTTCGGGCCGCCCATCGGCTCTTCGCTCCCCCGCGCGCCAGCGAACCGCTGCACCCGATCAACCTCTGTCGTTTTCTCGGCGAGATCCTTCCCCCGGACACCATCGTCACGACCGACGTGGGCCAGCATCAGATGTGGATCGCCCAGGCCTATCCGGTCCGTCAACCCCGCACCCTGCTGACCTCCGGCGGGCTCGGCACGATGGGCTTTGGTCTGCCCGCCGCTATCGGCGCGGCGCTCGCCGTGAGCCCGTTCGAAGGGCTTGCCGCCCCCGGCCGCCGCGTGGTCTGCGTAAGCGGCGACGGCTCGATTCTGATGAACATCCAGGAACTCGCGACGTTGGCCGAACTCGACCTGCCCGTCGCGGTGCTCGTTTTCAACAATGCCCAACTGGGCCTGGTGCGGCAGCAGCAGGAGCTATTCTACGGCCGCCGCTACGAAGCCGCCCATTTCACCGCGCTCCCGGACTTCGCGGCGCTGGCGCGCGCCTTTGGCATCCGCGGGGTCCGGCTCAATCCTCGGCGCGACCCGCTGGCCGAACTCTCTGCCGCGCTCGCGGCTCCCGGCCCGTGCGTGATCGACATCCCGATTCACGAACAAGCCAACGTCTACCCGATGGTGCCGCCCGGCGCCGCCAACCGCCAGATGATCGCCGAACCCGAACTCGCCTCCGCCCATGCCTGAACACACCTCCGCTTCCCTTGCACCCTCCGCCCCCGCCGAAACCCCCGGAGATGTTTGTCATCTATTAAATGACAAACCATCCGGATCCCACACCGCCGTGCTCGAACTGCGGGTGCGCAATCATCCGGGCACGATGTCGCACGTCACCGGGCTGTTCGCGCGCCGCGGTTTCAACCTTGAGGCCATCGTCTGCGTGCCCGTCGACGACGGCGCCACGAGTTGCATGCTGCTGCTGGTGACGGACGAGCCCCGCCTGGAGCAGGTCGAGCGTCAACTGGCCAAACTCTACGACGTGCTCACGGTCCGCCATCGCCCGGAACTCACCCGGGAGTTCTTCTCGCGTCTCTCGCCGGTTGCCGCGAGCGCCTGACCGGTCCCGCTCGCGTGAGGTCAAACGGCTCACCCCGCTATTCCCGCAAGGCGGAGCGCGCCGGCCGACGCGCTGCCGGCCGCGTGGCTTGCTCCAGCTCCGTCAGGTAGCAGAGCGCCTGCGCTCGCGTGATCCTGCACATCTCCCGTATCGGTTGCAGGCTGACACACACGGCGGGACGTTCGGGTTGGCCGAAGAGAGCGCAGCGATAGTCGGAGAGAAGCTGCGCACAGGGAATTCCCGCCGGCTTGCCGTCCGGCATGCCCGGGATGGGTGACGAGATCGAAGGCGCGATGCAACACGCGCCGCACTGTGGCCGGCATTCCATCGCGGGATTGAGCATCATTCCGGCGATCCGCTCAAGCCTGGCGGCAGCACGGGTCTTCTTACCGGCTGCAGGATCGGGCGATTGGCCCAGCATTTTCGACCAGCCTGGTTCTCCTGTGCTTCCCCGTACGGTTTCAAAAAAGGGGTCGGCCGTTCGGCCGCTTCCGTCTCCAGAAAAAGCCGTGACTTTCGCATTTTCGGCGTTTTTGGGCATCATGACGCGCCGCCCATGGCAAGCCGTTCTTCAGCCGGAGAAAACGCCTCCAAACACGTCTGGAAATTCGTCCGGACCGGCGGGTTGTACCAGGCGCGCTTCGAGACCGCCACCGATTTTCAGGATCTGGGCAATCTGGACCAGAAACTGTGGGTGGCGCTGAGCTGCCCGACGCGCGGATTGCACTTCGACGGACGCATGCTCGCGCTGGTCGATACCGACGGAGACGGTCGCATCCGCGCGCCCGAGTTGATCGCCGCGGTCCAGTGGGCCTGCCAGCATCTCAAGGACCCCGGGGTGCTGGCCCAGGGTTCGGCAGCCCTGCCGTTGAGCGCCACCCGGCCGATGCCAAGCTTCATCGCCACCCCGTCGGCATCAATCCCGGAAACTTCGAGCGACGGCACTTCGACGACCGGCTGCCCGCTGGCCCGTTCGGCCACCTGCAAATGAGCCAATCTGAATCCGCCGTCGATCAGCTTCAGGACGCGGTTTTCCGGATCGAGATCGAACTCGTAGCACCCGTGTATGGAGAAGGTGCCGGTCGTAATATCCGCCCGGAATGCCGGCGGTTAGTAGGGCGCGTATTTCGGCAGGTCGATGTTCATGATGCCGAACTCGCCGGCCGACCGAAAAGGCGCGGCCGTCAGCGTCCCCTTCCAAGTGAACCTCTCCCCCGCCTCCGTCACCGCCTCGAACGAATACGGGGCGCCGCGCTTTCCCGACGTGCGGAATCTGGCGAGGGTGAAATCAAGCGGGCCGACGACCGTCGAAAACGGTCTGGGGCGCGAGTTGTCGGAGAAATCGACGCGCGCCCCGGCGATCTTAAGAACATCCACCCGGACCGGTCGGGCTAGCTTGGGGGGAGTCGTGGCCGCCGGTCCGGCGGGAGGTGCGCCGGCTTTGGCCACCAGATCCGAAAAGTTCAGCGTGCCGTCCGGATTGACGATCACGCGCGCATGGAAACCGTCGAGCGCAACCTCCCTCAGCACCCAATCGCCCGTCAGGGAAGCGAGCGCCCCGAAATTCACGTACAACCGACGCCAGCCGAAGAACGCGCCGGGGCCCGCCCTTTCGCCGACCTCCAGATTCTCGATCGTAATAGAAAACGCGTAGGGATTCACCCGCACTTTGCCCACCGTGACTGGCCGGCCAAGTTCGGCCGAGAGGCGCTTTTGCAGCTGCGCCTTCACGATGGGCGGCAGGACGAGAAACCCCGTGATCGTGAACAACACCAATAAGGCGGCGGCGGCGAGGCGTGAGCTTTACCAGCGGCATGGCGGGTCTATTATGAGAAACTCGGCGGCGCGGGGCAAACTAGAGAGCGCCGGAACTTCTCGTGACCCGTCTTTTCCGATTCCATCCAATACCAGCGATGAAAACACCACCACTTCTCAATCCCGACGCCGCCTTTCCCGATGAGAAACTGCTGCCGGTGGAATCCGA
>DASRKV010000231.1:0-4580 GCA_035648795.1 Opitutaceae bacterium | reverse complement strand
CGCCACCATCCCGACCAGTTCTTGCGGAGCGGACCAAAGCAATCCGGCGGGCTCGGCCGGCTTGAGCCGGGCGACACAGCCCGCCCAGACGCCCTGCCAGACGCCGTCCGGCGAGCGGTTCCAGCGAAACGTCTGGCCGCCGTCGACGACCTCGGCGAGGACGGCGGGCGACAGGGGTTCCGGGAGCACAAGGGGCTGCCAGTCGGACCAGATAGTGGGGGAAGACGACATGGAGCTCGCAGGAGAATTGATGATCTTGCCGAAACTGCAAAAATAAAAGGATCGCGCGAGTTTGTCGGTCCGGATTGAACTGCTTGCCAGCCGCGGGGTTCGCAGTCCACGCTCGCCGGAATGCCAATCGCGACCTACTCCCGGGGCGAAGAGATCGCCAACAGCCTGACCCATGGCGTGGGCCTGCTGTTGAGCGTCGCCGGACTGGCCGTGCTTGTGACGTTCGCCGCGCTGCGGGGCGACGCCTGGGCCGTGACCGCAAGCGCCATCTTTGGCGCGTCGCTGGTCGTGCTATACACTTCCTCGACGCTCTATCATGCACTCCGCGCTCCGCGGCTGAAACAGGCCGTGCGCATCGTTGACCACGTGGCGATCTTTCTCCTCATCGCCGGCACCTACACGCCGTTCATGCTGGTGAATCTCCGCGGTCCGTGGGGCTGGAGCTTGTTCGGCGTGATTTGGGCGCTGGCCGCCGCGGGCGTCACGCTGAAGCTTTTTTTCACGGGCCGCTTCCGGGTTCTGTCCACGCTGGTCTACCTGTTCATGGGCTGGCTGGTGGTCGTGGCGTTCAAACCGCTGGTGGCGGCGCTGCCGCGGGACAGCCTGATCATGCTGTTCTCCGGGGGACTCGCCTATTCGCTGGGCACGGTGTTTTATCTGTGGAAGCGCCTGCCGTATCACCATGCCGTGTGGCACCTGTTCGTTCTCGCCGGGAGCGTCTGCCATTTCTTTGCGGTGTTCGGCAGCATCGCCTAGCGAGGCGGCGGCTTAATTCAATACCCTGGCGCCCGCCGTCGGGTAGTCGATGAAGGTCGTCCGCATCGCCTCGTGAATATCGGCGATCTTCGATTGCACCTCATCGAGGTACTCGTGCAATCCGCCGGCAATGATGCCGTCGATGTCGGCATGAGCGAGGGCGATGCGGAGCGCCGCCAGTTGCCGGCTGCAATCGTTGGTCGCATGGTGGGGAAGGTCGGCCAGGATCTGCTCGAGCGCGCGGCCGGCGCCATCGACCGAAAAGCGGATGCTCCGGGGAAAAAAGGGATCGAGGAGCAGGTAGTCGACGACCCGTTCGAGGGTCAGTTGTCCGCGGCGGCTCTTGCGAAACGCCTCGTAGCCGGAGCACGAGCGCAAGACCGAAGCCCATTGGATCAGGTCGAGCGCCGAGCCGACCGCCCGGGCCCCGGGTAACAGCGTGAAGTATTTCACGTCGATGATCCGGGAGGTGTTGTCCGCCCGCTCCAGCAGGCGGCCGAATTCGTAGAACCACCAGGCCTGGTTGCGAGGCAGCATGGATTCCGCGATGCCATGGAAGAGCTGGAGGTATTGCTTGAGACGGTTCAGATACTCCGCGGAGCCGTGCCGTTGATAGTCGTGGTACGCGTGGTCCCGGAGTTCGAGGTGGCAGAAGTTCAATTGCTCCCAAACCTCGGACGAGAGCTGGTCGCGGATGCACCGGGCATTTTCCCGCGCCTGGGCGATGCACGAGATCGCGGAACCGGCATTGCGGCGGTCGAACAACATGAAGGTGATCACGTTTTCCTCGGTGACGCCCCCCTTGCCGTAGAGTTCGAAGAATCGTTCCTCGTTGCCGCCGACATAGACCATCGGCTCCCACGACTTGGGATCGTCCGCGGCCCGGCGGCTTTGCAGATCGACCACGAGCGAGGCATTGACATCGACGAGGCGGGCGGTGTTCTCGGCGCGCTCAAGGTAGCGGGCCATCCAGTAGATGAGATTGGCGACTCGGCTGAGCATGGATCGGCGTCAGACGATCATTTCTTCGGGCTGGGCTTCCAGCGGGGCCGGCGTCGTGTCGTCGCTCAAAACCCACGTGTCTTTGCTGCCGCCGCCTTGGGACGAATTGACGACCAGCGAACCCTTGCGCAGGGCGACGCGGGTGAGGCCTCCCGGCATAATGCGAACGGTCTCGCCGTTCAGGATGTAGGGGCGCAGGTCGACATGCCGGCCCTCGATGGTCTCGCCGCAAACCGCCGGGCAGCGCGACAGCCCGATGGTGGGTTGGGCGATGAAATTGCGCGGCTGGGCGATGATTTTCCGTCGGAAGTCCTCGATCTCGCGGCGCGAACTGTGCGGCCCCACCAGCATGCCGTACCCGCCGGCCTCGTTGACACTCTTCACGACGAGTTCAGGGAGATGCTCCAGAATGTAGGCCAGATCCTTCGCCTCGGTGGACAGGTAGGTTTCGACGCCTTCCAGAATCGGCTCCTGCTGCAGGTAGAACCGGATGAGGCGCGGCACGTAGGCGTACATCGCCTTGTCGTCGGCGACGCCGGTGCCGATCGGATTGCAGAGCGCCACATTGCCTTTGCGGCAGGCCGCCATCAAGCCGGGCACCCCGAGCAGCGAGTCGGAACGGAAGACCGTGGGGTCGAGAAAATCGTCATCAATCCGGCGATAGATCACGTGCACGGGCGCAAGGCCTCCGATCCGCCGCATGTAGACGCGGTCTTTTTCCACGATGAGATCGGACCCCTCGACGATTTCGATGCCCATCTGGCGGGCGAGGAACGAGTGCTCGAAGTAGGCGGAATTGAAGACACCGGGGGTCAACAGCACGACCGTCGGTTCGGGCACATGGGGTGGTGCGAGATGCAGCAGCGTATCAAGCAGGTGGTGGGTGTATTCCTCGACCGGGCGCACATGATAGTCGCGAATCAGACGGGGCCAGACCCGCTTCATGATCTGGCGGTTCTCAAGGACGTAGCTGACTCCGGATGGCGTGCGCAGGTTGTCCTCCAACACGCGGTAGGTGCCGGACCGGTCGCGGATGAGGTCGGTGCCGTTGATGTGCACGTGCAGACCGCGGGGCAGCGGCACGCCCACCATCTCCCGCCGGAAGTGCTTCGAGGTCTCGATCATCTCTCGCGGCACCACCCCCTCCCGCAGGATGCGCTGGGCTCCGTAGAGATCCTGCAGAAAGAGGTTGAGCGCGGTCATGCGTTGCTGCAGGCCCGACTCCAGGATGGCCCATTCGTGGGCCGGCACGATGCGCGGAATGAGGTCGAACGGGAAAATCTTCTCGGTGCCGCGTTCGTCGCTATAGACCGTGAAGGTCACGCCCCGCCGCAGAAAAGTCTGTTCGGCCAGGCGCTGCCGGTCGAACAGCTCCTGCTTGTCCGCCATGCGGGCCAGTTGCGCCAGCAGACGACGGTAATGCGGCCGGGGCACGGCCGGTGCGGCGAACATCTCGTCGTAAAAGCCGTCGAGCTGATAGGCGGAAAGAAGGTTAGCCATGGTGTCCGCCCGCTTGCGGACTGGCGGTGCAACCGTCGCCCGCCGGTTGACTCCGGAGCAGGTTTACTTCTCGGCCGGCAATTCCCACAAATAACTTTCCCGGACGAGCAGAGTCTGGCCGTCGGCGGTCAACAGGCGCAAGTGCCACGCGTCCGGCCGGGCTTTCGCTCCCGGCCAGTCGGATCCGGTCAGGCCGAGCCGGTACAGCGAACTGCCGGAGGGGAGATCGGCGGAGAACGTGAAGGTTTTTGGCATGGGCGTGACCGGACCGATGATCTGCAATTCGAACCTGGCTCCCGCCACCGGGGCGTGGGGGTTCTTCAAGCGGATCAGCCAGTAAAAGCCGGCCGGTTCCGCCGGCTGGCTGCGCAGCACCTTGATGCCGCCATCGGTCTCTTTTCCCCCGAAGTATTCGCGCACCCGTTGGAACGATTCGGCGCTGCGCCAGCCGGTAAAAACGCGGACGATTTCCAGGTCGGCAGCCGAAGCGGAAGCCGTCGGCAGCAGCGCGATCAGGAGCAAGGCCGCCGGAAGGCGGAACGACAGATGCATGCACTGAAGGGTTATCGCCAAATCGTGTCGGCACAAGAGCGTAGAGCAGGTTGCGTGCGAGACCCCCGGGACTTCTTCACGGTTCCAAATAGACGTCTT
Source organism: Opitutaceae bacterium (assembly GCA_035648795.1). Taxonomy (GTDB): domain Bacteria; phylum Verrucomicrobiota; class Verrucomicrobiia; order Opitutales; family Opitutaceae; genus Fen-1467. The sequence continues at coordinate 440 of DASRKV010000231.1, read as the reverse complement.
TGTATTGATGCAGGCCCAGCAGAGCCGGCCGCCAGTTTTTCACGGCCGGGTGGCAAAGAAACACCCGGGTGCCGAAAAAAATCGGAGCGATGGGCGCTTCATTCAGGAGGAGGGCTTCGGCTTGCTGATAGAGCTTATTCCGCTGGGCCGGATCCAGCACCGAACCTGCCGCCGCGACCAGGTGGTCATATTCCCGGCTGGACCAGCCGGTGGAATTGTTGCCGCTGTCGGTCGTAAACAATTCGAGATAGGTGCTCGGATCCACGTAGTCGCCGATCCAATGAGCGTAAGAGAGATCATAGTTTCGCAGGCGTTCGTCGTTGAGCCACACCCGCTGTTCTTTGTTGGCGAGGCTCACCTCGATCCCGAGTTCGCGCCGCCACATCTGCTGCACCGCCTCGAGCAGCCGCTGGTTCAATTCGAGCGTGGCGAACTGGATC
>DASRKV010000230.1:0-11840 GCA_035648795.1 Opitutaceae bacterium | reverse complement strand
GATCGCAGGCCGGTAAATCAGGCTGGAGCGTGGCTGACGGATCATAGTTTCCATTGTTGGGATTGGAACCGCCGTCGCCCGAAGAGGCAAATACGGTCACGCCACCACTTGCGAGCATCGCGAAAAGCTGGGCGTCGAAACGCTTTTCGCTGTTGGGTGTGCCGGTTTCACCGCTTCCAAAAGACAGGTCGAGCTGATGCAGGCCCGGTTGCGATGGGAGGTCGTTATAAATCTGTTGATAGGCCGCGTCCAGATACGACGACCGCAGGTCTGTCGTGGCGTAGATCCGCACGGTCGCGCCGGGAGCAACGGCACTTGTCAACTCGGCATCGAGGGTGGCCTCGCTGGCGTCAACGTTGGCCATGGAGCCATTGATCACCTGGATCTTCTGGATGTGGGCGAGCGACTGGCTGATGTTGCACTGTGACCAGAATGAGACCAGATCGCTGTCCGCCGGAAAGGTGTCGATGACAATGGCAATGGTCTGGCCGGCACCGGTCAGGTTGGTGTTGTTGGCCCCGTAGGCCTTCAGAATCTGGGCTGGCGTGAAGGGTGGCGAATTGGAGGTGAGCGAATCTGGCAGGGCGGAGAGGGAGGTGGCGTGTTTATGGGCACGCAAATGAGGTTGCAGTCCGCTGATGCCCAGCAGGGCCGGCGCCAGGGCGGTGGGGAGATTGGGGGCGGTGATGGCCGAGGTGTACTCGGCGCCGTCAGCGGCGACCCGCGCAAACGTCGCCTGAAAAACGTCCGCCACCTGACTTATCGGGCCCCGGGCGAAAACAGACAAGCGGGTGGGGTCTTGGCGGGTGATCGTAAAGCCCTTGGCGGCCAGCCAGCCGGTGACGGCGTCGAAATCGGCGGGCAGCGGAAAATAATTCGCCGCCATTTCCTCTCGTGAAATGACCTCGCCGCGAGCGACCCGTGCGTACAACTCGGAGAAGTTCCTCATCGTCAGCATCAACTCGAAGTCCATGGGAGCGGTCGTCTCCTCGGTCGAGAGAGTCGTCCGCGTGACCCTGGCCATGTGCTGCGCGATCCCACCGGCCGGGGTCGTCAGCGGGACCTCCACGATGCTGTCCTGAAAGCGAACGCGGGAGATTCTTTCCGACTGGGCCCACGACCGCGAGCCGAGGGCGGGCAGGGCGATGGCCGCAAGGAATCCGAAGGCCAACCACGGGCGCCGGACCGGTCTGGGGCGGGCGTTCGTTCGGGGAGGGCTGAATCGGATTTTGGGGTGTAATGTCATGCGACGGTGCGGTCGCGACCGGCGTATCCGGCGTCAAAAAGCGATGGGAATATCGCGGCCATTGAACACCGGGCAATGCGAATCAGTCCAACAAATCTCGGAGAGAGGCGGATCTTGCTGGCTTGAATTTCCTTAGGGCAATTGCACAAATCAGAATTCGTGGTATCTTGGCCGTTGATCCGCTGTCACTCGATTCCCACGCTGGAAGAACCAATGCCCCCATCCCCCCAGACGATCAAGCCTTGCCGCAGCTCCTGCCGGGCGCCCGGCATCCGCGCGGGTGAGCGGAGAGGGCAGGTGGTTCCCGCAACGACAACAGGCGGACGGCTCGCGAAGAAGCGTTTTCTGCTGCACGTTGGCTGGCTCCTGGCGGTGGCCTGGTGTGCGGGATGCACGGTCGTCACGACGAACCAAGCCGCCTGTCTGCAGCAGGCGATGGACGCGAACCACCGGGCCACGATGGGCATCCTCAAGCGGGCGAACGAGGAGATGCTGCCCTATCGCATCGACCAGGGAGTCGTCGGAACGTCGTTTTCCAAGGACAATCTCTCCCTCCTCGCGCCTGCCGATCTGGCTGCGTGGGACAAAATCCTGTGCGGCCTTGACGCCTATTGCGCGGCGCTGGCCGATCTCACGTCCGGCAAGAGTTCCGCGGATTTCACCAATGCGTCGGCGAGTTTCGGAGTTAAGATTCAGTCGTTGGTGCAGTCCATCAAGGGAAGCAGCGCCCCCTCGACCGTCAGCGGCGGGGAAGCGGTGGCGGCATTGGGCAGCATCCTCATCAAGTACCAGGCAAGCCGCGACGCCCAGGCCATCGCGAAGGCGGCTGATCCAAGCTTTCACGCCGTGATCGCCGGTCTCATCGGCGCGCTCGGGTTTGCGGGCCATCCTCCGGCGCCGGTGGCGCACGGCCTGCTCGCAACCTACGAGGCCGGTTACCAGACGACCAGCGCGGAAAAGAGCGCCAAGCGTTTCAAAGACGACGCCATCACCGGGTTCGATGCCATGACGCCGGCCGAGCGGCGCGCCGCCATCAAGGATTTCATCGCGTGGCTCGGCGTCGAACAGGATCACCAGGATTTCGTCGAGTGTGTGAACGCGCTGGCGGCGGCGCTCGACAAGGCCGCGGCGGCCCACGCGGCGCTCGCGCAGGGCTCCAAGGAGACGATCGGTGCGGCCTTTGCGGAACTGCGTGCCGAGATCCAGAACACCATCCGGGTCTACCAGAAATACCAGGAAGGATAAAAAACCATGGCGACCATCGCCGATCTCGAAGAACTCCAGGATGGAATCAGCGCGAGCATCCAGACGCTCCTGCAGGCTTACGGCCAGTGCGCCGATGGCGTGGCCAGCGCGACCATCTTGGGCCAGTCGCAACAGCTCGCGGCCCAGATGTCGCAGATCGAGACCAATCTGTTTCATCAACAGGCGATCCAGGCGGGCGCGGCGATCGATGGCGCCTTCGCCTCGGCCAAGGGCTTCACCGAGCAGTTGAAGGCAATGGCCAAAACCCTCGACCGAATCTCCGACATCATTGCGACGGGCGCCAAGCTCGTCGGCGTTGTCACCCAGATTGTCAGCTATCTTGCCCTGTGAACCATGAGCGAACCTGCCTCTGGCCGCGGCGCAGTCGTCCCGGCGGCGGGGGCAATCTCACCTGATGCGTCCGAATCCCATCGTAGTTCTGCACGGCTGGAGCGATACCTCCCAATCATTCGTCTCCCTCGCGGCGTGGCTGCGGGGACGCGGCTTCAATGTCGCACCGGTCTTCCTCGGCGATTACCTGTCGATGAACGACGAAATCACGGTGGAGGATCTCGGGGACGCGTTTCGGCGCGCGCTCGAGGCCAACGGAGTCGCGCAAGGGCCCCACGCCTTCGACGTGATCGTGCACAGTACCGGCGGCCTGGTCATCCGGGAATATCTCCGCCAGATCTGCGCGGGTCAGCCGGACCGGACTCCCGTGCAGAACCTGCTGATGTTTTCTCCGGCCAATTTCGGCTCACCGCTGGCCACGCTGGGCAAGTCGCTGCTGGGCCGGCTGACCGACGGCTGGAATTGGGACCATTTTGGGCAGACGGGCCGGGCCATTCTCGACGCGTTGGAACTGGCCTCGCCGTATGCCTGGGATCTGGCGATGGCCGACTTGTTCGACGCGACTTGGCCCGTCTACGACCCGGCCCGCACGTTCGTGACCGTGGTGGCGGGCACGGCGGCATACCCGGGTTTTCGTGCGGCCTTGCATGAGAACGGGTCGGACGGCACGGTGCGGGTGTCGACCGCGAGCCTGAATGCCACCTTGCTGCGCCTGAATTGTGCGGGTCCCGATCCGATCGCGGCCCAGGCGGTCCCGCGGAGCTCCCCTCCGCTCGCCCTGGCCGTGCTGGACCGGGACCACAGCGCGATCCACGATCCGGGCGACCCCCGGCAGACCGCCGAGTGGGAACAAATCGTCTCGGATGCGCTGAGCCTCGGCGCTACGGACTACGCGGCCCACACCGCCCGGTGTGCCCAGGTTGCGCAGGCCACGTTCGCTGCCGGCCTGGCGCAGGCGGCCAATCCGGAACGTTACCACCAATACCAGACCCTGATGGTGCGCGTGCGTGACCAATTCGGCGCGCCGGTGTCGGATTACATGCTGGAATTCTATCAGGAGGCGGGCGATGCGGCGGACGACGTCTTCAGCGCGCTGCACGGGGACATCCTCGAAAAGGTCACCACCAACTCGGTGGACAGCTCTTATCGAAGTTTCCTGCTCGATTGCACGGACCTCACTGCGTTCCTCGACGCCAACCCGGACGCGCAGGTGGAGCTCAGCATCTCCGCCGCGCACCTTTCGGAACGAATCGTCTATCGCAATCCGCAGCGGGGCGTGATGATGTTCACCGGCGCCGACCGGACCTTCGTGCGCCCGAATGCGACGCTGATGATCGACTTCACCCTTTATCGCGACCCGACCGCCGACGTGTTCCGCGTCACCCCTGCGCCCTAGGTCCTGTTTCCCGCCTAGGATTTTCCATCTGCCATTCCACGATCGTCATCGAGCTTTTTGAGCGCCCCGATGGCGTTCTCATTGCCGTAGCTTGCGGCCTGCCGCAGCCAGTAGATTGCCTTCGTCTCGTCCTTGGGCACGCCGGCGCCGAGCGTATAACTGAGCGCAAGGAAATATTGCGCGTCAGGATGCTTCTGGTCGGCAGTCTTTTCCCACCAGCGGGCCGCCTGCGCCGGATCCTTGGCCACGCCCTGGCCGGAATAATAGCTGAGACCTAGGCAAAATTGCGCGTCAGGATCCCCCTGGTCGGCGGCTTTCTGCCACCATCGTGAGGCCTCGGCGGCGTCTTTCGGAAATCCATCGTCGCCGTTGTACCAGCATCCAAGCAGATACTGGGCGTCGCTGTCTCCTTGTTCCGCCGCCCTGCGGAGCCACTGGGTTGCCAGGTTCGGGTCGCGGGCAATGCCATGACCGCCTTCGTAACATAGGCCGAGGCTGAATTCCGCGTTTCGATCGCCCTGTTCCGCGGATTTCCGCAGCGCTTCGATTTTGTCGGTAGTCGCGAGCGCGGTCAGCGGCAGCGCGATGACGATGGCCAGGAAGACGGTTTTCATGTTGGTTCGGTGCGTCGGGCGGACTTGGGCGGAGCAGATTCCGGATGGCAAAATCCGTTCGCGGCACACGGCAGATCAGCAGGAAGTTTGCCAACCGGCCCCGAGAACCGTGGCGCGCACCGGGAACGTGTCGGCGCCCCGAAATGACTGGAGTTTTCCTTCCGCCGTCCAATCTTCGAGCCAGCTTGATATCAGCCCCTTCCAGCGTGCTGAGTTCCCCGGCCCGAATGCGTTCATGCATGCCCGTCTCGCAGATCTTTTCACCCACCGGTTTGGCGCTCCGCCGGGCGAGGTGAGTCCGTTGCCGGCGCACGGCTCCGACCGGAAACTCTTCCGCCTGAGCGCGCGCGACGGACGCACGGCCATCGGCGTCGAACACGGCGACCGCGAGGAAAACGCTGCGTTCGTCGGATTTTCGCGTCATTTCCGGGCGGCGGGTCTGCCGGTGCCGGAAATCTATGGCGAGGATCCCGCCGCCGGCGTGTACCTGGAGGAAGATCTCGGTGACACCACGCTGTTCGACCTGCTGCAGAAGGAGCGTGGTTCTGCACCGGAGATTCCCGCGGTCGCGGCCGCGGTCTACGGGCAATCCGTGCGGCTGCTGGCGCGGATGCAGATTGAGGCGGGGCTCGGGCTGGATTACCGGCTCTGTTATCCGCACAGCGCCTTTGATCGGCGCTCCATGAGCTGGGACCTTAACTATTTCAAATACTATTTCCTGAAGCTCGCCCACGTTCCTTTCCACGAGCAGCGGCTCGAAAACGATTTTGACGCGCTGTGCCATTTCCTGCTGCAGGCGCCGGCGGATTTCTTCCTCTACCGGGATTTCCAGTCGCGGAACATCATGGTGCGCGCGGGACAACCGTGGTTCATCGACTACCAGGGCGGGCGGCGCGGGGCGTTGCCTTACGATCTGGCGTCCCTGTTGCTCGACGCGAAGGCGGATCTGCCGTTTGAATTCCGCGACCAACTCAAGGCACAGTATCTCGATGCCGCGGCGGCGCTGACGTCGGTCGATCGGGATCGCTTTGAGGAGTTTTATCGCGGGTTTTCGCTCATCCGCATCCTGCAGGCCATGGGAGCGTATGGCTACCGGGGCTTCTATGAGCGGAAGGCGCATTTCCTCCAGAGCGTGCCCTACGCCATCCGCAATCTGGAGCGGTTGTTGGCAGAGGGCGCGCTGCCGGTGGCCCTTCCCGCTCTCGGCGAGGCATTGCAGAAGATCGTGGCCTCCACCCGCTTGCGCGAGATCGCGCCGGCTGCGCCGCGGCTGACGGTCCGGATCGAGAGTTTTTCCTACAAACGGGGTTATCCAGCCGACACCACCGGGCATGGAGGCGGATTTGTGTTCGACTGCCGGGCGCTGCCCAACCCGGGCCGCGAGCCGGGCTTTGTCAATTTCACCGGGCGCGACCCGGTGGTCGTCGCCTGGCTCGAACAGCACGACGAACCCGGCCAATTTCTGGCGCAGGTCCGCGCGCTGCTGGAGCCGACCCTGGAAACCTACCTGCGACGCCATTTCACGCATCTTTCCGTGGCGTTCGGCTGCACCGGCGGTCAGCACCGCAGCGTCTATTGCGCCGAGGCGTTCGCCCGGGGGCTGTGCACGCACCCGGGCATCGCGGTGGAGGTCCATCATGGGGAAGCCGGTCGTTGGCCGGCACCGACGCCTCCCGGGCCGCCCGGCTTGCGATGAAAGCCATGGTCTTTGCCGCCGGCCGCGGCGCGCGTCTGCAACCGCTCACGGCCACGCGGCCCAAAGCGCTCGTGGAGGTGGCCGGACGGACGTTGCTCGAACACGTGCTGCGGCGGCTGGCCGAGGCCGGCGTGACGGATGTCGTCATCAATCTCCATCATCTCGGGGAACAGATACCGCCGTTTCTGGATAAGCACGACCACTTCGGTTTGCGGCGCGTCGCCTACTCGGAGGAGCCGGCGTTGCTCGGCACGGGCGGCGGCCTGAAACGCGCCGCCTGGTTTTTCGACGACGGAAAGCCCTTTCTCGTTCACAATGCCGACGTGTTGAGCACGATTGACCTCGGCGCCCTCCTGCGCGCACACCGCCGGTCCCAGGCGCTGGCGACGCTGGCGGTCATGGCCCGCCCGACGGCGCGCCCGCTCTATTTCGATTCCGCCGGGCGGCTGGTCGGCCGCCGCTCGCCGGACGGGAGCGAGGAGCTCGTGCGCGCGCCGGACGGCGCGATCGAACCGCTGGGGTTTTGCGGCATTCAGGCGGTATCGCCCGCCATCTTCGACCGGATGTCCGAGACGGGGTCGTTCGGGATCACCGAGGCCTACCTTCGCCTGGCGGGCGCTGGAGAAACGATCCGGGCCCATCGGGTCGACGGCGCGAAATGGCGCGACTGCGGCCGGCTGGAGGATTTGCGGCCACTCTAGCCCGGCCCAGCGGAGGACTGCCTGCTGGCGCTCTATAGCCGGGGTCGCCGACCCCGGCTGCCAGTCTACGAGCGCGTAGCCAAAGCGGTGGAGTTTTGGGCCCTGCATCCGATCGCATGGTTACGCCCAAGGCCGGCGCCCTGCCGGCCGGGGGCGATCATGTCGGCAAAACCTCGCAATCCGGCAAAAAGCGGTCAAATAGTCGGCCCGGCATGCAGGACCAGATTTGCGATTAGGAAAGACTGCGCTAATCTGCACGCATGACCGACGGCAATGAAGCAGAAGAATTTAGGGAAGGTTGAATGAACCCGGCCCCACAGCACGAAACGGGGTTCCCGGCCCCGCCGCGCCTTCCGGATGACCATTACCGGAGGCAGTTCGAGGCGGCACCCGACGGAATCTTGATTCTGGATGGGAATACGGGGCAGATCACGGCAGTGAACCCGGCGATGTTGAATCTGCTCGGCTGTTCGCGTGACCTTGTGCTGGGCAAGAGGTTTTGGGAAATCGGTCTGTTCAAAGACAGCGGGCTGGCCGTGGCCGCGATGGAGCAGCTGCGGCGGGCGGAAACCGTGCGCCACGACAGCGTGGCGGTGGAGACGACGGACGGGCGGCACGCGGAGGTGGATTTCGTCGGCAGCACCTATGAGGTCGATCATCAGAAAACGGTTCAATGCCATATCCGGGACGTCACCGAGCGCCAGCGGCTGGATGCGCAGTTGCTGGAGGCCCAGAAGATGGAGGCCGTGGGTCAACTGGCGGGTGGCGCCGCACATGGTTACAACAACATCCTGACCGCGACGCTGCTCGAACTCGGCCTGTTGCTTGACGACCTCACGTTGCCCGAAGGGGCGAAAAAACTGCTGCGGCAACTGGAAAGCGATGCCAACCGGGCGGCGGACCTGACCCGCCAGCTCCTCATGTTCGGCCGACGGCAGGCCCTCTACCGAAAGCCGCTGGATGTGAATGACCTGCTCGCCCGGCAGGTGAAGACGCTGCAGCAGTTGATGGGAGAAAACATCGCCGCTGAATTTACGGGCGGGACCGATCCGCTGTGGATCGAGGCGGACGTTCGCATGATCGAACAGGTGGTGACCAACCTCAGCCTCAATGCGCGGGATGCGATGCAGCCGAACGGCGGCCGGCTGACGGTGGGCGCCAAGCTCGTGGAGTTGGACGAGGCGGCGGCGCAGGGCAACCCGGAGTCACGGCCCGGTTCGTTCGTCTGTCTTTCGGTATCCGATTCGGGCCGGGGCATGGACCTGCAGACCTTGCGGCATTCATTCGAACCCTTTTTCACCACCAAGGCGCCGGGGAAGGGGACCGGCTTGGGGCTCTCGGTTGTGCACGGCGTCGCGAAGCAGCACAATGGTTGGGTCGAGGCCGCCAGCGAGATGGGCCGCGGCAGCACGTTCCGGGTGTATTTGCCCGCCCCGACCGAGGCGTTCTCGCCGCCGCCATATCACGTGATGCCGGAGAATCCCAGGGGCAAGGAGACCATCCTGGTCGTTGAAGATGAGGCCACGGTGCGGGGCATGCTGACGTTGGGATTGGAGCTGTCGGGCTATCGCGTGTTGGGCGTGGGCAGCGGCGAGGAGGCGATCCAGGTATGGAACGACCACGCCGACGAGATCGATCTGCTCTTCGCCGACATGCGGATGTCGGGCATGACCGGGATGGAGTTGTACGAACGGCTCAAAATAAAAAGGAGCAGCCTCCGGGTAATCATCTCCAGCGGCTACAGTGAAGAAATCTTGAAGGCAGAGGGCCATACGAATTCGGGGGTGACCTTTCTGTCGAAACCGTACGGCATCAGGACGCTCGGAGTCACCGTCCGTCGATGCCTGGACCAGTTGTAGGACGGCTGGAGCCGCGTAGCCGCGAGCGATGTCGGTAGGGGCGCGTCTCGCTGCGCCCTTTCAGCCCGCCGCCGGTGCGATCGTGTAGCCGCGAGCGCGAGCGAGTGGTGACCTTCGGATGGGATGCCGGTCGCCCCCGGTGCGATCGCGTAGCCGCGAGCGCCAGCGAGTGGTGCCTTTCGGGTGCGACCCTGGTCGCCGCCGTTCACGCGGACCGGAGGCCGCAAAGATGCGCCGAGTCCGCCGCCGCGGCAGTTTCCTTGATTGCGCTCGGTCCCGGCCTGAGCCAGGCTCGATTCATGGCGTCCACCTCTGGGACCGCCTTGCCCCCTCGGGCGGTGGACACACCTGCTCACCGGACCTTCGCCCACCGCCAGAATCAATCCCATCGCAGCCTGCTTTTCTCATGAAACCCGGTTGTTTCCTTTGCCTTCTGCTTCTCGTCTGTTGGACGCCGCGGGTCGCGGGCCAGCATTACCTCGCGATCAAGGAGGGCGAGAAAATGACGGTCGTCGTGGCGGCGAGGGGAGTCCTTCCCTTGGTGCTGCATGACGGCAAACTCGAGAGCGTCCATACGTCGCGACTCGCGCTCGGCGAAGGCGGTGAGTACCTGCCGATGTTCGTGGCGGTTCGAAATATTCAGGTCAACACGTATTCAGAAATGGTGGTGGGCTCGATGGCGGGCGGTGAGATCAACAGAGAGTTCCACTTGCGCTGCGAATTGGAGACGGCGTATTTGCTGGACCACGTCTTCGCCGTGATCGTGGTTCATAATCGGGGTGGCGAATCCGGCCTCTTCCTGTTCGAGGTGAGCCGTCTGGAACCGAGAGTTCCGACGCCGTTGCACGTATTGGTTCCCATGAACATGGGAAACGAAGGGGGGCACTACGATTTTTATCTGTTCAGCGGCGGGCGGGAGCTTTTCCAATCCCAGATGCCCAGCGGCCTCATGGATACCGCCCTCGATCGCATGGTGCAGGACCGCATCAAGGACGTCAAAGACTCGCCGGTGAAACCGTTCGTGGGCCCGACGCCGGAGTATCCCAAGGCGCTTTACCGGAAGGGAATCGACGGCCGGGCCGTCATCTCGTTCGTCATCGATGCGCGGGGAGCCATCGGCGACCCGGCGGTGGTGAGCACCAGTCAGCCCGAATTCGGCCAAGCGGCGCTGGTGGCGATCCGGCAGTGGCGCTTTCTCCCCCGGGTGAAGGATGGCCGCCCCGTCGAAAGCCGGGCCCAGATGCCGTTCGATTTCACTGCGCCCAAGGAGAAATAGCGCACGCCGGCCTTGACCACGGTGCGGGTTTGCGGTTTTCCGGAGGCGTCGGTCGGTCCCCTTCCGGGGCGGTAGCTCAATGGATAGAGCATCGGTCTTCGAAACCGAGGGTTGCGGGTTCGACCCCCGCCCGCCCCGCCACTTTTCTTTCGGGGCTGCAAAGAAGAGTGTCCTCCGAAGCCTTGGCGAAGGAGGACATTATCTACGGGCTGCGAGCTTCAGCCGTCGCCAAGGCTATGGCTGACAGGACGGCTCGGCACGGCCAGCCGGTGAGATTTGTGATGCTGCTCCGGTGATTACGATTGACGTTACTAACGTAGCGCGTAACCCTTCTGAGAGATGATCAAGTCCTTCGCTTGCCGGGCCACCGAAGCGATCTTCAATGACCGGCAGGCGCCAGAATTACCGCCATCGATTCAGACCACCGCGCGGCGGAAGCTGGTCCAAATCAACCTTGCACAAAAACTCTCCGATCTTCGCGTCCCGCCCGGCAACCGCCTGGAAGCCCTGAAGGATGATCGTGCCGGACAGCATTCTATCCGCATCAATGACCAATGGCGCATCTGTTTCAAGTGGACCGCTGGCGGCGTCGCGGACGTTGAGATCGTGGATTACCACTAAGACCAATGAAAACGAAAATGCTTCCCCTGCTCACTCCCAGTGAAATGCTCCGCGAGGAATTCTTGAAGCCGATGGGTCTGACCGCCTACCGGTTGGCGAAGGACATTGGCGTCCCTCTGACACGGATTTCCGCCATCCTCGCCGGCAAGCGGGTCATCACCGCCGACACGGGTTTGCGGCTCGACCGCTACTTTGGTCTGTCCGAGGGCTGGTGGTTCCGCCTTGAAACGGAGTGTGAGCTTCGCCGAGCCAAGCGGGAACTCAGCCCCCGGATTGCCCGCGAAGTCCGGCCCCGGGAACCCGTTGCCGCCTGAGTCGCCGCATTCCTGATCCAGGCATGGCGAAGAGACTCCCGACTGAGCTTGTATTCTGCGCCTCCATCTCACGTGAGAAAGGGAAAGATGTACAGCTGACCCCGTCCGGCCGATCCTGACGACGCGGGCTTCCCGCCTTATTTCGCCCGGAGCAGCAGCACCGGCACGCTGACGCTATGCCGGACCTGCCGCGAGGTGGACCCCAGGAAGAGGTCGGCGATGAAACGGTGGCCGTGCGTGCTCATCGCCACCAGGTCGCAGCCTTTCTCCCGGACCCACCGGATGATTTCCTTGGAGGGTTCGCCATAGCCCAGCTCGGCCTCGACCGGAATGCCGGCGGCCTCAAACTCCGCCCGCACCTCTTCCAGGTATGCTGCGTCTTCAGTGATCTCCGGGCTGACGGCGTCCGCGCCGTGGGTTCTGGCGGCCCAGCCGTCGGCCACATGCATCAAGACGACATGGCTGTGCATGATCTGGGCCAGGGCCTTGACCTGCTCGATGATCGCCCGGTCGGTGGGCGT
>DASRKV010000229.1:0-6163 GCA_035648795.1 Opitutaceae bacterium | reverse complement strand
TAGTTTCGCAGGCGTTCGTCGTTGAGCCACACCCGCTGTTCTTTGTTGGCGAGGCTCACCTCGATCCCGAGTTCGCGCCGCCACATCTGCTGCACCGCCTCGAGCAGCCGCTGGTTCAATTCGAGCGTGGCGAACTGGATCTCCACGCGGGGAAAGCCCCGGCCGCCGGGGTAGCCTGCCTCCGCGAGCAACCGCCGGGCGCTGGCGAAATCATCGGGGATGGCGGCGCGGGCCGTGTAACCCGGAATGCCCGGCGGGGTCAGGCAGTGCGCCGGCTGCTGGCCGCCGAGGGTGACGTCCCGGACCAGGGCAGTACGATCGAAGGCGCGGGCCAGCGCCTGGCGCACCCGCCGGTCGGTGAAGGGTTTTCGCCCGGTGTTGAACCGCAGGAAGGCGGTGTCCAGGAACGGGTCGATGCGCAGGATCCCGGGCTGATTCCGCCGGTAAAGGGCGATCTTCGAGAGCGGCACGTCGGAGGTCAGGTGCAACTGTCCGGCGCGGAACGCGGCTTCTTGCGTCGCGGCGTTCTCGATCGGATAGAATACCAGGCGGGTCAGCCGGACGTGGCGCGCGTCCCAGTAATTGGGGTTGCGTTCAACCACGACGCGACTGCCGGGAGACCATTCTTTGAGGAGGAACGGGCCATTGCAGACCATGTTTTCCGGCCGCGTCCAGGGCACCGCACGATCGTCAAACGGGCCGAGCTTTTCGATTGCCGCCTGGTTGGCCGGAAACCAGGCGGGCAGGGTGGCCGCCGCAGCTAGATACGGCGTGGGCTGGGCGAGGGTGATCTCCAACGTCTGATTGTCCGGCGCGCGGACGCCGACCTGCGCGAAATCGGCGAGCTGTCCGGCGTTGAAAGCCCGGGCATTCCGGATCGGGAAAAGCACGTACGCGTACTCCGAGGCGAGGTTGGGCGAAAGCGCACGATGAATGCCGAAGACGAAATCGTGGGCAGTCAGTGCGTTGCCGTTGCTCCAGCGGGCGCCGCTTCTGAGGTGGAACCGCCAGACCAGTCCGTCGGCGGAGGTTTCCCACCGTTCGGCGGCGGCCGGAATGGGCCGGGAGGTGGTCTCATCGACCCCGGTCAGGCCCTCGAACAGGGCGACCACGATGTTGAAATCATTGTAGGAGACCACGACGTGCGGATCGAGATCGCGCGGTTCCGAACCGTTTCCCAGATGCAACACCTGGTCGCGAATGCCCGCCTGGACCGGCGTTTCGCGGCGTCCGCAACCACTGGCGAGGAGGACCAAGCACGCAAGGCAGGGGACAAGAGCTCGAAACCGGCTTCGGCGCATGGATGCAGGAAAGCAGGCCTTGCGCCTGATGCCAAGGCAGGGGAAAGTGGCGGTGCGCCGGATTCGCGCAGTTGAAGGAGCGAGCGTGCCCGCGATGGCAGAGGCAGATCGCCGGCAAGCAGCTCCTACATCGCATCCAGACGGTTGCGGCTGTTTCATCGGTTTGTGGTGCCGTTGCGCGAATGCGGCTAAGAAATGCGCCGTGCGCGCGTCATAACAGGAGTCAATAGCACGTGAATCCGGACCCACCACCGTCCGACCGCCCCCATGAAAATGCCGCGTTTGTGCGCTCCGCCGTTGAGCAATTTCAGGCGCAACTCCTGCGCTACGCGACGCGTCTGCTGGGCGATCCGGACCGGGCCCGCGACGCGGTTCAGGACACGTTTGTCCGCCTCCTGGCCCAGCCGCGAACGGCCGTCGAGGGCCATCTGGCGGAATGGCTCTTCACCGTATGCCGCAACCGGGTGTTCGACATCAATCGCAAGGAGGGCCGGATGAAGCGGTTCGATGAGGGAGCTGCCGAGCGCGTGGTGGCCGCCGAGCCGCGGCCCGGAGCGGCGCTTGAAGCAGAGGAAACGCAGGCGGCGGTCCTGCGTCTGATCGAACGCCTGCCGCGCCACCAACAGGAGGTCATCCGCCTGAAGTTCCAGAATGGCTTCAGCTACAAGGAAATCAGCCGCATCACGCAGCTGTCGGTAACCAACGTGGGTTTCTTGATCCACACCGCGATCAAGGCATTGCGTCGGGAATGGACGGCCCAGGTGCCGGGCGCCGAATGAGCGGGGAAGTTAAGGAGAATATGTCGCCATGAGCAATTTGAACGAAATCCAAATGGACCCCGATGATCCGCGCCTGACAGCCTACGCCTTGGACGAACTGGAAGGTGACGAGCGCGCCCAAGTGGCGGCGGCGGTGGCCGCCGATCCTTCGCTCCGGGCAGCGGTCGACGAGATCCGCGCCGCCGCCGGCCGACTGACGGCGGCGCTCAAGGCGGAACCATTGCCGGAACCGGTTCGTCCGGTTCACCTGGAGCCCTACTGCACGGTTCGCCCCGCGCGGATGTTTCCCTTTCCTTATTGGGTCGCCGCCGGTCTGGCTGCGGCGTGCTTTGCCGTCCTGCTCACCCTACACGAACTGCCACGTGAACAGGAAGCCGCCACGCGGCGCCTGGAAAAAATGGTTGAGCGGCCTTCGGGAACGGTTGCCCCGGCTGCGGCGCCGGCCATTTCCGCGGTGCAGCCTCACAACCACATTGACATTCAGTTTCCGAAAGAAAATGCCGACGCTGCCCAGGCACTGGCTGGAGCGACAGCGACGCCCTCCGAGACAAACGACCAATTCGGCGTGGTCGTGCCCAATCCGCCGTCCGCCGCCGCGCAGCCGCTGCCACCGGAAGCACAACTTCCACCGTCGCTGCAGCAGTCCGCGCAATCGTTACCGCCGCCAGCCGACCGGAAGCGGGTGGCCCGGATGCAGACATTCGCAGCCGAGGCGGACGAGTCTAAAGCCGGGAGCCAGGTCATCGATACGCTCGCTGGAACCCGCCGCGGACCGTCATTGGAAGTTCCGGCCCCGGCGGTTGCCGGCGCGCCCGCACCAACGGGCGCCCCCGCCTTGCCGCCGCCAGCGGCAGGAGCAGCGGGGGAAGAGGTGGTCAAGCTCTCACCGTTCATGGTGAGCTCGGACCAAAGCAAGGGATATGAGGCGACCAGTACCCTCGCCGGATCGCGCGTCAGGTCCGGTCCGAAGGATGTTGGTTCCGCCGTCTCCGTCGTGACGAACCAATTCCTGAACGATACCGGCGCAACCCGGGCGAAGTCTGTCCGGCCCGGCCAGCCGTTCAACATCGAGACCTACGATTACATTGCCGACAACGACTTCCTTGCCGCCGCGCAGAATCCGCTTTCGATCTTCTCGGTCGACGTTGACACTGCCAGCTACTCCAACGTGCGGCGTTTCCTGGTCGGCAACCGCCGCCCGCCGCGCGACGCCGTGCGCATCGAGGAACTGGTCAACTATTTCACCTACGACTACGCTGCGCCCAAGCCGGCGGACCAGGAGCCCTTTGCCGCGTCACTCGAGGTGGCGGCCGCTCCATGGGAGCCGACGCACCGGCTCGTGCGCATCGGCCTGAAGGGTCGCGAACTGGCCTCCGCCGACCGCCCCGCCGCCAATCTCGTGTTCCTGATCGACGTCTCGGGCTCGATGGCCGAGGCCACCAAGCTGCCGCTCGTGCAGGCCTCCCTGTGGACGCTGGTCGAACAGCTGAAGCCCGAGGACCACGTTGCCATTGTCACCTACGCCGACACTTCGGGGCTCGCGCTTCCCTCCACGCCCCTCAGCCACCGTCAGGAAATCCTCGACGCGATCGACGGTCTCCAGGCCGACGGCTCGACCAACGGCGCGATGGGCATCCAGCTCGCCTACGACGTCGCCCGCGCCAACTTTATCGCGGGCGGCGTCAACCGCGTCATTCTTTCCACCGACGGTGATTTCAACATCGGCGTGACGGACCGCGGCGATCTCGTGCGCCTGATCGAGGAGAAGGCAAAAAGCGGCGTGTTTCTCACCGCGCTGGGTTTCGGCATGGGCAACCTCAAGGACGCCACCCTCGAACAGCTCGCCGACAAGGGCCACGGCGCCTACGCCTACATCGACTCGCCGCGCGAGGCCCGCAAGGTGCTGGCCGAGCAGGTCAGCGGCACGCTCGCCGTCATTGCCAGGGACGTGAAGGTGCAGGTCGAGTTCAACCCCGCGCTGGTCCAGGCCTACCGCCTGATCGGCTACGAAAACCGCGTGCTCAAGAAGGAGGACTTCAACAACGACCGGCTCGACGCTGGCGACGTTGGCGCAGGCCACACCGTCACCGCCCTTTACGAAGTCGTGCCCACCGGCGTCGAGTGGAAACCGGAATCGACCGTCGACGAACTCAAATACCGGAAACCGGGGAGCGGAAACCGGATGGCGGAAACCGGAGACCGCAAAGCAGCGCCGGCAAACTCTCCGGAATCCGGCAGCACAAATTCGATTTCACAGGAGCTGCTGACCGTCAAGATCCGCTACAAGGCGCCGGATGGCGCCACGAGCAAGCTGCTGGAATTCCCGCTCATCGACAAAGGTGCGGCGTTTGCCGATGCGAGCAGCGACTTCAAATTCGCCGCGGCGGTGGCCGGTTTCGGCATGGTGTTGCGCGATTCGCCGCACAAGGGCGCGGCGACGCTCGAAGCCGTGGGCCGCTGGGCCGCGCAAGGCCTCAATTCCGACGCGGGCGGCTACCGCAGCGAGTTCCTCTCGCTGGTGAAACGCGCCGAAACCATCCTGCCGTCGCAGGGATAAGGCCATGCGCGAGCCCCTCCCCGGCAAAACGAAGCGCGTGCATCCGTACCAGTGGCTGTGGGAACCGTTGGAGGAGGATCCCACGTTTTTGCTGCGCTCAACCTTTGGCGGTCGGAGCGTCTATCTCGACGGCAAGCTGATGCTGTACTTCACCGCCGGCGAAGAACCGTGGCGCGGCGTGCTCGCCTGCACGGATCATGTCCATCACGCGGCGCTGCTGGCCGAATTTCCCGCGTTGTC
Source organism: Opitutaceae bacterium (assembly GCA_035648795.1). Taxonomy (GTDB): domain Bacteria; phylum Verrucomicrobiota; class Verrucomicrobiia; order Opitutales; family Opitutaceae; genus Fen-1467. Next base: position 1,286 of record DASRKV010000229.1, on the reverse strand, counting down.
GCCGCACCCGATCTTGCCGAAGTGGCTGTACCTGCCGGAGAGCGCGGACCGTTTCGAGTCGGTGGCCGAGCGTCTCGTTGCCCTGGCCCGGCGCCGCGATCCCCGTCTGGGCGTCAGCCCGAAACCGAAGAGGGGCCGACGATCCGCGAAGAGATGACCAACCGGCGAGCGGTCAGCCGGTGCCCTCGAGCACGGCCTCCTCGCGCTCGCGGCGAAACTGGCTGGTGTAGAGTTCGTAGTAGTGGCCGCGGCGGCGCAGCAATTCATCGTGCGTGCCGCTCTCCTCGATCAGGCCGCGGTTGATGACGAGGATGCGGTCCGCGCGCCGGATGGTGGAGAGGCGGTGCGCGATCACGAAGCTGATGCGACCCGCGAGGATGCGTTCGATGCCGGCCTGGATCGCTTGCTCGGTCTCGGTGTCGATCGATGACGTGGCCTCGTCCATCACGAAGATCTGCGGGCGCGCGAGGAGCGCGCGGGCGAACGAAACGAGCTGCTTCTGCCCGGTGGAAAGACGATTTCCGCCTTCGCCGACCGGGGTGTCATAGCCCTGCTCCATCTGGGTGATGAACTCATGGGCATTCACCAGCCGCGCGGCCTCCTCGATCTCGGCGTCGGTGGCATCGAGCCGCCCATAGCGGATGTTTTCGCGCACGGTGCCTTTGAAAAGGTGGGGTGTTTGCAGCACGATCCCCAGTTGCGACTGCAGCCAGTGCAGGCTGCGCTGCCGGTAGTCGACGCCATTGATCAGGAGCTCGCCTTGCGTCGGCTCGTAGAAACGGCAGACCAGCGAGACGATGGTGCTCTTGCCGCCGCCACTCTGGCCAACCAGGGCGATGGTCTGCCCGGCGCAGACGGTGAGATTGAATTCGCACAACACCGGCGAGCCTTCTTCATAGGCGAAAGTCACGTCGCGGAACTCGATCGAGGTGATGCGCGACGGATGGCCGTCGGGAGCCAGGCCGTCGGAGGCCGGGTGCACCGGTCCGCCGCCAGACGACGAATTGCCGTTCGGTGGCGACGCGCCCAGGACGGCGTCCGCTCCCGTCTGGCCGGAAGCGTTGAAGGCGGCGATCCGGCGCCGGACGTCGTCCGCGTCTTTGATCTTCGGCTCGGTCGCCAGCAGGCCCATGACGCGCTCGCCCGCGGCCTGGGCCGCCTGCATTTCGGTCAGGATGCGCGCCATCTGATTGATGGGATTGAAGAATTGTCCGGCAAAATTGATGAACGCCACCAGGGTGCCCAGGGTCATGCCGCCCACGGTGCTGAGGTGCCCGCCGCCCCAG
>DASRKV010000228.1:0-3955 GCA_035648795.1 Opitutaceae bacterium | reverse complement strand
GACCGGCACCGGCGGCGGCGCCAACGGGCGGGAAATCGGCGGCGGAGGCGGAGAACTCGATTGAAAGCCCGGGGGAGGCGGCGCGGTCAGGTGGACCGGCGGCGGAACCGGGGACGGGCTCAGGCGCACCGGCGGCGGTGCGAGCGGAGGCGGCATCGCGGGCGGCGGGGAAATCCGAACCGGGGGCGGAGCCGGCCGGTTGACCGGGAAAGAGGTGACGGGGGGCCGGCTCTGGACCGACGGTGAGACGCGCATCGTCGGCATGGGCGCGGGGCGCGGAGCCGGGAACACCACTTGGGGGCGGCTGGCCTTGGCGAGCTCTTCCTTTTCGCGCGCTATGTCCTGCGCCGAGCGGACGAATACGCCCGCCGGCACCCGGGTGGTGAAACTCGGAGGCTTATCCGCGTCGCTCTGAACGGGCGCAGCCGGTTCCGGAACGCCGGCGGTTTCGCCGGGAGCGGCTCCGGCGGGTGCTGTCGGCGCGCCGGGCGCGGCCTCCGCCGGCTTTTTCGCCAGTTCCTGCTCCAACGCCTCCGCCGTGATCTTGTCGATGGTGCTGGAGACGGTCTTGACGGGATAGTCCCGCTCTTTCAACAAGACCATCAAGTCCTTGTTGTCCATGCCGAGTTTCTTGGCGAGTTCGTGGAGGCGGATACTCATCAGGAGCGGTAGAGGACGTGCGAGGTCAGAGATTGTGGACGTTGCTGCGTTACTTTTGGGTGCCGGCATGGGCCGTAACCTTCTTGAGGATGTCGTCAGCCTCCTCGGCTGTGAAGCCCGCCTCGACCAAATCGCCGGATTCGACCCCGTCAAACAACTCGACCGAGGCGAAACCCGCCGCGACGAGACGCTGCGCGATGGCATCCTCGATGCCGGGGATCTTGGCCAGGCCGGAGGCCGCCAGGCCTTTCTTCTGTTCCAGCGTCGTGGCGACCGTCTGCAGCTTCATGATGTCGATCTTCCACCCGATCAGACGCGAGGTCAGGCGGGCGTTCTGGCCCTTCTTGCCGATCGCGATGGCCAGATCCTCCTCCGAGACCACGATGCCCACGCGACGGGTTTTCTCATCAATCACGATGTTGCGCAGCACGGCCGGCTTGAGCGCCTCGGCGACCATCTCGCGTGGATCGGAAAAATAACGAATGATGTCGATCTTCTCGCCGCCGAGCTCGCGGACAATTGATTTCACCCGGGCGCCCCGGGCACCCACACAGGCTCCCACCGGATCCACTTTCGGATCGGTCGTGGACACCGCGATCTTGGTCCGGTAACCCGGCTCGCGGGCGAACGCCTCAATCTTGACCGTTCCGTCGGCGATTTCGGTGACTTCGAGTTCAAACAGGCGGCGGACGAATTTCGGGCTGGCCCGGCTCAGAATGAGCTCAGGACCACGGCTGGAGTTCTCGATTTCCAGCAACAGGCAGCGGATGCGCTCGCCGGGGGCATAATCCTCTCCCGGCACCTGTTCCTTGCCCGGCATCATGGCCTCGGCCTTGCCCAGGTCCACAAACAGATCGCTGCGTTCGCGGCGCCGCACGATCCCGGTGACGATGTCGCCGACGCGATCCTTGAAATCGTCGTAGATCCGCTCCTTCTCAAACTGGCGCAGCTTCTGCATGATCGCCTGCCGGGCCGTCTGGGCGGCGATCCGGCCGAGGTAGGAAGGATCGACTTCCTTTTCCAGCAGCTCGCCAAGCTGGGCGCCAGGCTTCAACACCTGCGCCTTCTCCAAGTGGATCTCGGTTCTTGGATCGCTGATGGAATCAACGACTTTGAGCAAGGTCCATGCATGGAGTTGACCGTTCTTGGGATTGATCTCAATCTTCAGCTCCTGGCCGGAGTTGACGCCCTTCTGGGCCGCCGTCTTGATGGCATTGACAATCGTGGCGATCATGTCGTTGCGACCGATTCCCTTTTCCTTCTCCATGTATTCGAGGACGGAAAGGATTTCGCTGCTCATATGGATTGATTTGTGGAAAAAAAAAGCGGGCCAAAGGCCCACTTCTTACAAAGTGAACTTGAATTGCGTCAAGGGTGTTGCCGGTGACAATTGATGTCAAGTCCCCGCCCGGCAACTCCATGGACCGGCGACCGGCCGACACCGGCAAACTCCGCAATTCCTTGCCCCTAAGGACCGCGGCGCCCCCGTCGGGTCCGGTCCGACCGCGGCAAGGGAGCCGCGGCGCCAGGCCTCCCGCGCTCATCGACTGCGCCACCGGGAACCGGCAAAAATCGAGAGGCGCAATCCCCCGGGCGCCCCGCCAATCGCGTTTTGACATCCCCCGTCCCTCCTCTACTGTGCCCGGTTGCTTCAATGCAACAGCTTCATGCGTATTGGCGGATGACCTACATCGAAGCGTCGAAGCCGTCTGACAACGGCCGGCTCTTCACCGAACTCCCGGAACGAGGTGACGATCGCGCCGCCCTCATCCTCCATCGCACCCGTCTGTCGTACCTGGTCTTGAACCGCTTTCCCTATAATCCCGGCCACCTGCTGGCCGTCCCGTTCCGGGCCGTGGCGGAACTGGGCGACCTGAAGCCCGCGGAACGCGCGGACCTGATGGAGATCATTCTGGTGGGGCAACAGGTGCTGCGCGCGGCGGTCAATCCCGACGGATTCAACATCGGCTTCAACCTCGGCTCCGCGGCCGGCGGGAGCATCGCCCACCTGCACGCCCATATCGTGCCGCGTTGGACCGGGGACACCAATTTCATGCCTGTCATCGGCCAGACGCGGGTTCTGCCCCAGGCGCTCGAATCGACCTACGACCGGCTCGTCGCGATCCTGCCCGGGGTGTTGGCCGGAAAAGGCCGGCGGCCAGGGCGCCGTCCGCAATCGAAGCGTTCGGATCGGAAAACCCGCTGAACCGCCGCGGCTGCCATCGCCGGCCGCTCCAAGCATTCCATCGTGCCTTCCAAGACCCTCTATTATCAGAATCCCCGCCACCTGCATCAGCTCTACTGTGGCCGCGACGACAACCTGCTCGCGGTCGAACAGGCCTTCAATGTGAAACTCGCCACCCGCGAAGACTGGCTGAAGATTGACGGCACCGACGCCGACATTGCGCGGGTCGAGGGTTTCTTCACGTTCTTGAGTGAAGGCCGGCAGCAGGGATTAACCGTGCGGAATCAGGAATTCGGTCAGCTGCTGGAGGGCTTCGCCCGCGGCGACGGTCTGGAGATCCGGAAGCTCTTCTCGGAACCGCTGGTGGTCGCCACCAACCGGAAGAGCGTCGTGCCGAAGACGGTCGGGCAGAAGCTCTACCTACAGTCGATCCAGAAAAATCCGGTGGTCTTCGGGATCGGACCGGCGGGCACGGGCAAGACTTACCTGGCGGTGGCCGCCGCGATCGCCGCCCTGCTCAAGAACCAGGTGCAGCGCGTCGTGCTGACCCGGCCCGCGGTCGAAGCCGGCGAAGCCCTGGGCTTTCTGCCCGGAGATCTGCGCGAGAAAATCCTGCCCTACCTCCGGCCCCTTTATGATGCCATGAACGACATGCTCGCGTCCGAGGATGTCGCCCGGCTCGTCGAAAAAGGCACCATCGAAATCGCGCCGCTCGCCTACATGCGCGGCCGCACGCTGTCCAACGCCTTCATCATCCTCGACGAGGCGCAAAACACCACGCCCGAGCAGATGATGATGTTCCTCACCCGCCTCGGCGACGATTCCCGGATGGTCGTGACCGGTGACGTCACCCAGATCGACCTTCCCCGGTCCAAGCAGTCCGGCCTGCTCCAGGTCCGGCATATCTTGAGCGGAATCAGCGGGATTGATTTTCATTTCTTCACGGGTGCCGATGTCGTGCGCCACCCCTTGGTGCAGAAAATCATCGAGGCCTACGACCGTTACCGGCACCCCATCACCTCCGACAACGACGACAACGGCGAGGGCCGGGGTTGACGGTCTGCCGTCGCCCCGTTCCGCCCGTCCTTTTCACCCCCGCCCGTCTTTTCC
>DASRKV010000227.1:0-7685 GCA_035648795.1 Opitutaceae bacterium | reverse complement strand
GTGGGGCGGGCGGGCGCTGGCGGACGCGTTCGGTCGGGCGCTGCCGCTGGGGCGCGTCATCGGCGAAAGCTGGGAGATTGTCGATCGCCCGGAGGCGCAGTCGCGCGTGCGGCAGGGGCCGCAGGCCGGCGAGTCGCTGCGCGAGCTGATCGAGGCGCGTGGCGCGGACGTCATGGGTCCGCGGTGGGCGGTGAGCCGGCCGTTTCCGATATTGGTGAAGTGGCTCGATTGTCGGGAACGGCTCAGTCTGCAGGTCCATCCGCCGGCGGCCCGGGCCCCGGCCTTGGGCGGCGAACCCAAGACGGAGAACTGGTTCATCGCCGGGGCGGCGCCGGACGCCGCGCTCATCGTGGGACTGCAGCCGGGGGTCGACCAGGCGCAGTTTGAGCGGGCGCTCGATGCGGGCAAGCTGGAGCCGTGCGTGAACCGCTTCACGGTGGCGGCGGGCGATTCCGTGCTCGTCAGGAGCGGCACGGTGCATGCGATCGATGCGGGGAACCTCATCCTCGAAATCCAACAGAATTCCGACACCACTTACCGCGTCTATGACTGGGGCCGCACCGGCCTGGATGGCCGGCCGCGGACCCTGCACCGCCGCGAGGCGCTGGCCTCGATTCTCTGGAATCAGCCGGCGCCGTCGCTCGTGCGGGCCGCGCCCGTCGCCGCCGTGCTGGCCGATTGCGCCGAGTTTCGCATCCGGCGCGAGCCGCTGGTCCGCGGCGCCCGGCTGGCGTTTTCCGCCGGAGAACAGCCGCGGCTGCTGCACGTGGTGCGCGGCCGGGTGGGCGAGGCGTTGACCAGCGCCGTTCTGGCCGGCGGCGACAATGTCCTGCTCCCCTACGCGGGCAGTTTCACGTTCACCGCCGTCGACGACACCTTGCTGCTGGTGACGGAGAACTTCGCGTGAATCTGGCCGTGAGGGATCGAAGCGCTTGAGAAATCGCGCGGAAACTTGTTTACTAGCCGTTTTACATGAGCGAATCCGAAACACAGAGTCCACCGACGCCGCCCGGTCCTGAGCCCGCGGCGGCGAAGAACCCGTCCGCGGGCGCCACCGGCGATCAGCCGGCCGGCAAAGCCACCGCCGGGGACGGATCTGCCGCGGTGGCGCCGGCCGGGGCCGCGCTGGAAGAACAGCTCGCGACCGCGAAAAAGGAGGCGGCGGGCAACTACGACCATTATTTGCGCGCCCTGGCCGATCTGGAAAACTTCCGGCGGCGCGCGATCCGCGAGAAGGAGGAACTGCGGCAGTTCGCCTCCGTCAACCTCCTGCAAAGCCTGCTGCCCATCCTGGACAATCTGCAGCTCGGCCTCGCCGCCGCGCGTCAACAGACGGACACCAAGACCGTCGTGGATGGAGTGGCCATGGTCCTGGAGCAGCTCAAGGGCGTCCTCCTGCATCACGGGTTGAAGGAAGTGAACCCGGTGGGCCAGAAGTTTGACCCCCATTTGCACGAGTCGATTTCTCATCAGGCAAGCCCTGACGTGCCCGAGGAGCACGTGCTGCAGGTGGTGCGGATCGGATATACGCTGCACGGGCGTTTGCTGCGGGCCGCCAGCGTCGTGCTGTCCAGCGGACCGGCCAAAAAGGAAGCCAGCTGAAGCGGCGAAAACTCGTCGCCCGGCGATTGCAGGATCTTTTCCGCCGGCGGAGACTCGCACCTAATCAACCATGGCAAAGGAAGACTATTACGAACTGCTCGGCGTGACCCGGGAGGCTACGGAGGAAGAGCTGAAGAAGGCCTACCGCAAGAAAGCGGTCCAGTATCACCCGGACAAGAATCCGGGCAACAAACAGGCGGAGGAGATGTTCAAGAAGGTCTCCGAGGCCTACGAAGTGCTCAAGGATACTGACAAGCGGGCGGCCTATGACCGGTTCGGTCACGCGGCTTTCGCGCAGGGTGGCAGTGGGCCGCGACCCGGCGGCGCCGCGGCGGGCGGTTTCCACGACCCGTTCGACATCTTTCGCGAGGTTTTCGGCGGCGGTGGCGGTGGCAGCATCTTCGAGGAATTCTTCGGTGGCAGCGGCGGTGCCGCCGAGGGAGCCCACGAGGGCGCGGACCTGCGCTACGACATCGAGATCACGCTGGCGGACGCGGCGCGGGGGGTGGAAAAGGAGATTTCATTTCGCAAACTCGCGGCCTGCGACCACTGTCACGGCACCGGGGCCGAACCGGGATCGAAACGGGTGACGTGCCCCACTTGCCGCGGCGCCGGCCAGGTGACGACGTCGCGAGGCTTCTTTACCGTCCGCCAGATCTGTCCCACCTGCCATGGCAACGGCACGCGCATCGAAAAGCCCTGCCACGAATGCCGGGGCGAGGGGCGCATCAACAAGACCGCCAAGCTGAAGGTGCGCGTTCCGCCCGGGGTGGACACGGGGTCCAAGCTGCGTTCCGTCGGCAACGGCGAAGCCGGGGTCAGTGGCGGCCCCGCCGGCGATCTCTACATCGTGATCCACGTCAAGGATCATGAGATTTTCGAGCGCCAGGGGGACGACCTGTTTTGCGAGATCCCGGTCAAGTTCACGCTCGCGGCGCTCGGCGGCATCATCGAGGTGCCGACGTTGTCGGGCAAGGCGTCGCTCAAGATTCCGACCGGCACCCAGTCGGGCACCACGTTCCGCCTGAAGGGACGCGGCCTGCCGGGTCTCCGCTCGGGCCAGCCCGGCGACCAGTTGGTGCGGGTGCATGTCGAAGTGCCGACCCACCTCACGCCGGACCAGCGCAAGAAACTGGAGGATTTCGCGCTCGCCAGCGGCGATGCGGACGAGCCGGTGGGCCGGAGTTTCTTCGAGAAGGCCAAGAAGTTCTTCTGACCGGCTGACGTCCGTTCATGAATCCGCCGAATCCGAGACCGTAAGCCATGCGCGTCGTCGTTCTAGGTTCCGGACGAGGCAGCAACGCCGAGGCCCTGCTGCTCGCCCAGCAGGAAGGCAGGTTGGGCGAGGCCCGCGTGGTGCAGATTTTTTCCGACCGGGCGGAGGCGCGCATTCTCGCGCTCGGGCCGCGCTTCGGCGTGCCGGCGCAGTTTCTCGACACCGGGCCGTTCAAAACCAAGTTCGATGCCGCGGGGGAGGAGCGGTATCTCGCGGCGATCCGGAAGTGCGCCGCCGACCTCATTGTCCTCGCAGGATTCATGCGCATTCTGAAGCCGGGCTTCATCGAGGCGTTTCCGCAGGGCATCATCAATCTGCACCCCAGCCTGCTGCCCAGTTTTCCCGGGCTCGACGCGATCGGGCAGGCGTGGCGGCGCGGCGTGAAAGTCACCGGGTGCACCGTGCACCGGGTCACCTCCGAGGTGGACGGCGGTCCGATCATCGACCAGACGGCGGTTCGGATTGCACCCGACGACACGCTGGAAACGCTCGAGGCGAAGATCCATGCCGCCGAACACGCGCTCCTGCCGGCGGTCGTCGCGCGGCTGAGCCAAGCCAGGCCGGGAATCATTTCTTAGCCGGAACGATGCAGTTGACCAAGGTGGAACCCGCCGTCCCTGGCCTGAGCCGGTCGAAGGCCCGGCGGGTTTCTCGACGGCGAAGTTCAAAACCCGCCAGGGACGGCGGGCTCCACCGCATGGCGCCACGGCTTCTCGATGAAGATCGTGGTCTGACTGCATGGGTAAGGCTTAAAGCGTACAGCCGGTGGTGACAAATAGAGCTGGAGCGGCTTGTCCTCAAGACGCTCGAAGCGCGTTGCCCTTTCGACTTCGCTCAAGGTCCCGAGCCTGTCGAGGGAGGGAACACGCGCGCCACCAACGTCACATCGTCCCGGACGATATAGTTACTCAAGCGAGTCACCGAGGAATCTCAGACACCGAACGCTCGGCACGGAAGACAAGCGCCGCCTGCGCCGCATTTTCCCTAATCGGGGCTGAAAATTGGGACACGGCGACGCAATCCCGCAAAACCCGAGGCTGATTCCGCCGGCCGGCTGGGCATGCATCTTGGCGGGAACGTGCAGTTTCCGGGATTGTCCGTAGCCATCGGCCCGATTGTTGCGTCTTGGCTGCGAAGCTGCTCAGCTTTTATCAGCAAACTCATTTTTACCATGCTTCTCTGGCTTGTCCTGGTCGCCATTCCGCTTCTTTTCGGCTTTTACGCGCAGATGCGCGTCTCGAGCGCCTACAACAAAAACCTGCAGATCCCGTCCCGGGGCCATATCACGGGCGCGGAGGCGGCGGACGCGGTCATGCGCCACGCAGGCATCACCGACGTCGAAATCGTCGAAGTCGAAGGCCAGCTCAGCGACCATTACGATCCCGTCCACAAACGTCTGGCGCTCTCGTCGGCCAACTACCGTGGCACGAGCCTCGCGGCCCTGGGTGTGGCCGCGCACGAGTCGGGTCACGCCATCCAGCACAAGGTGGGCTATGCGATGATGGGCGTGCGACAGACGCTGATTCCGGCGGTGCAGTTCGCCGCTCCCGTCGCCTATTTTGTCACGGGATTCGGCATCTTTCTTTTCGGCTCCATCTTCGGCGGTCTTTTGCTCAAACTCGGCATCGGCGCCTTGATGGTCATGACCGTCTTCCAATTGGTCACGCTGCCCGTCGAGTTCGATGCCAGCCGGCGCGCCAAGGTCGAGTTGCCGGAACTCGGCATCATCGACCGGGATGAGCTGCCGGGCGTGTCCGAGACGCTTGACGCCGCGGCGCTCACCTACCTGGCGGCGTTCGTTTCCTCCCTCGGCTATCTCCTTTATCTGCTGGCCCTGCTCAGCGGCGGCCGCCGGAGCGATTGAAACGGTTGGCGCGCCGCGCCCCGCCGGCCGGCTGAAAGACGTCTGACCGATCATCCGGCATGATGTCGTGGATTCCTCAAGCGCCAACGAAGACAGCTGCGGGGCGAGACCTACGAGTACTGGTCGCTGGTCAAGACGGTGCGCACGGCGCGCGGGCCGCGGCAACAGGTGGTCGCTCGGGCTCGGCAAGCTCGACGGAGCGGAGGTGGCGGTTTGTCTTTGTGTTCCTTGCGATCCTTGCGGTTCAAAACCCCGACCCGCGGAAGTAATTAACCGCAAAGAGCGCAAAGATCGCGCAGAGAGCTGAACCCTCTCACGGGGGCACGAGGGCGCCGGGAATACCACGGTCGAAGGTAGAAACAACTTGCCGCTCTGATGCGCATTGTTGGGAGCAATTATCCAGCTATCGTTTTTGGAAGCATTTCGCCCACTTTCGGTCGTAAAATTGCTCCCGCGCGACAAATCCGAAGCTCCGCTGCCGGCATCATTTAGGTTTGAGAATTAGCTGAAGCAGGGCAAAAGAGCCTGAACGAAGCCGAAGACCAATGGCTTACAAAAGCAGCGCGCCCGACCTTCGAATTTGATCAAAATCAGCCGAAAAAGGGCCAGATTCGCAATGGTTTGATAAAAACCGGGCGACTGCAGCGGGATTGCAGCGGCGGTTCAGAACGGGAATAGCGAAGCGCAAGTCGACAAAGCGAATGACGGCAGGACAAGTAACCCGGAATGAGTCCCCGACATCCTCCCGACCTAGATGGTAAAGAGATTCGCGTGGAGCCACTTTGCATGGCAGTAGAGCTCCATCAATTTCGAATCCGAAGTGATCAGCCCATCGAAGAACGTCGCATAAGCGGCAAAGATCATATCGGTGGGATCGTTGCTGAGCTTCTTGGCGGGCACGGACTCGATGCCCCCATCGGCTATCCATCTTAGGGCAAGGACATACATGCAAAGTGAATAGCGGAAAAGGAACGAATCTACCACGCGCTTCGCGGGCGGCAGTTCTGAGTGACCTCCGAAAATCGTCCTCCAATGCAGTGCGGTCAAAGCACAGACATCTTTAACAACACGATCTCTGAGGCTCGCTGGGTATGGAAGCCGGAGCCGAAGAGCCTTAAGCGTCTCCGGCGGATAACTCTTCGCAAATTTCAAGATCCCCTCCCGTACGGTCTCAGCACTCGTCGTCAGCAATTCGAAATGTTCTTTCGCCACCGCTGCCTTATGATCGATATCAATGGCGGCGTCGGACGGATCAGCGGCGCCCTCCAGCATCGCGCTGCAATAATTTGGGAAACCCGCTGTTTGTTTTTCGTCGGTGAAACGGCGATGCAGGCCCATTCGACGAGGTCGCAATCTAGATATCACGTTGGTCGACCGTAGAATTAGCACCTGGCTGGGGAATTGCGAAACGATCCCTAAGGACCGGCGCAGATTCAAGGCACTGTCCCCTTTGTAGGCTTCCATCATCGCATAGTCACATAGGACGGCAACGTTCAGCGGAGAACTCTTTAGAAAGTCTTCAAGTTCGTCCGAGCGGAGGGCTCCAGTATCTATCACCTTCTTCATTTCCACAATTGGCATAAGCGAATCACGAATGACCGAGCAAGCCGTCTCGCATCGCATTTGGAGCAGCTGCGCAATGTCGACTGGCCTTGCGGCCTTTTCCTTGCGGTGGCGGCCTAGCCTATCCGGAAGCGTCTCGTCGCGGCGCTGGGCCACCAGTTCGGGCAGCGTTGGGCTTTTTGGCGATGCGCTCGGCAGGTGCAGCACGTCTATAATAGAGCGCATCGGACGGACGCCGGCGACGGCGCGGGCTTCACACTGGATCTCTTCGGCGTTGAGGCCGACATATTGATCAACGACCCGGCAGAAGAACGGCCAGAAGTCCTTCACCCGGCCGACGGCGGAAAGGGCATCGGGCAAACGGGCGAAGGATGGCGGTCTCTGTTGGACAAAGTTCGATCCCTTTTCGCCGAAAACCCGGCCTCGTAGGGTATCCCCACACCCTTCGAGATCACGAGAAACCGACGCCACTACCTCGGCGCCATCACGCGAGGTGAACGTGTCGAGGGAGGACTACCACAAGCGACGATTGGCGAAGGCGTGGCCCGAACCGCTCTTCAGATAGCGCTCACAGGAAAGAGCCTGTTCCTTGTCGGAGAATGCCAGATAGGTGACCAAGCGCCAGGGGCGATAGGGGACAGTGGACGGGTTCCGGCCGGCATTGTGATCAACGATCCTTTGTTTCAGGTCTTCGGTAAACCCGACATAGCATTGTCGTGGTGACGATATGCTTCGAACAAGGTAGACGTAATACATCATCGAGGCACCGTCTCGCTCCTCGCCACGGCGGAATCAAGTCGGGTGTTTCCACCATTCCGGCGTCCCATCCGATTCGCCCTCCTGCGCTACCTCCTTCGCCAAGGCTGCGGAGGTCGAGAAAGCTTCGGAGGGCGCCATCCTTCGCTCCTCCTTGCTGCCGCATCAAGTCAGTCGTCTGCTTATCCTGGCGTGCCATCCGAAGCTCCATAGGAGCGAAGGATGGCGGAGGAGGAGGGATTCGAACCCCCGGTGAGCTCGCGCCCACGTCTGATTTCAAGTCAGGTGCCTTAAACCACTCGGCCACTCCTCCGGAAACCGGGTATAAATTTGATTCGCGCCCCCGGTTGTCGAGCTTTCTTCGCGTGCCGGCAGCGCCGGGGCCACCGATGGCACGACGGGTCGGCGGTTGTTCTCCGGGGAGGAAGCATTTCTCAGCGGTCAAATTGGCACGCGTCTTGCCACCCTGGCTTTCGTCCGGCGGCCCGCACAATTTGCGAATTCGCGCCAGCCACCGTACCCTCAACCTTCGGATTCGAAGGATCACGCCGGATTCAACTTCAGTCTCACCCGCTATCAAATGGTAATGCGATCCGTCGCCGCAGGCCCCTCCAGCAGCAGTTG
>DASRKV010000226.1:0-16586 GCA_035648795.1 Opitutaceae bacterium | reverse complement strand
GGGCGGCAAGCTGACGCTCGAGCATTTCCAGGTCGCCGGTCATCGAGGGGGTGTCGTTCTCTCCCACGGCCAGAAACAATCGCGCGGGCAGCGCTGCGCCGGTCCGTTGCAGGCGGTCCGCCTGGCCGAGCAGCGCGCGATCGTCCCACCACAACGAGGGTGCGCTCGCGAGGAACCGGCTGAACCTCGGCTCGCGCTGGAAGAGCGCATCCAACACCAGGAGGGAACCCAGCGAGTGGCCGCCGATTCCCCGCTGATCGTCGCGAATCGGATGCCGCGCCGCCAGTTCGCGCCACAGGGTGCCGCCAAGAAAAGCTCGAAACGCCTCGGCTCCGCCGCTGTCGGGTTCCGTCGCCAGAGGAGTCGGAGTATAATCGCGCAACCGCCGGTTGCCCGGTTTCGTATAACCCACCCCGTAACCCACGCCGACCAACCAGAGGGGCGGGATCAATCCGCGGGTTCTGGCCGCCTGGTATCCCTCGACGGCGAAACGGAATTGATCGTCGCCATCCAGGAAGATGACGGCCGGCCAGGGCCCGGGCTGGGAGGCCACGTCGGGGCCGGCGACGTAGATCCGGTACTCGGTGCCGGTCTCCGGAGCCGAGATCGCAAAAGTGGAGATGGGCGGAACCAGATTCATGGCCGGTCCCAGCAAACCACAATCCGGCTCCGGCGCAAATCCGCCCGCGCCGCGGTCTGGCCGCAGCGCCGCCCTGCCGGAAGCCGGCCGCGGATGGGCGGGTGAAACGCGACGGCGGCGGCGCGTCCCCCCGCAAGAGGCCGGCTAGCGACGGAAGCCGGCCCAGCGCCAAGCCGAGCAACGCGCCGGGTCCGAGCTCGCCCGTGCGGCAGCCTCAGGACCCCGAGCTTGTGGAGGGGCTCAGTGTCCTGAGCTGGACTCATGCAGTCGGGGCGCGGGTCGCACTCAGTTCCAAGGAATGTCGGGTGCGGCCTTGTAGGGCGGGGTCGCCGTACCCCGCCTCCCTCGGTGAAACGGCGGGATCGGGCGATCCCGCCCGACACCGACTGCATCGAGCCGGCTTAGCCGACTCGGTCGGTCCCGCTTGGGGCCGCCCCGCGCTGGCGTCGGAGCAGAGCGTCGAGACTCCAGTCGCCGCCGCCCCGCGCCGCCAGATAGAGGTAGATGAAACAGAACAGGATGGCGGGCATGCCTTGGTTCTGCACCGGCCACAGGCCGTTCGGCGCGTGAAATTGCCAATACGCGACGGCCATTTCGCCGGACAGGATGAAGGCGACGGGCCGGGTAAAAAGGCCGAGCAAGATCGCGAGACCGCCCAAGAATTCGAGCCCGCCGCCGATACCCAGCTCGGACATCAAGGGCGGGGTGGAGCCTGGCGGGCCGGGCCTTCCGCCAAACCATCCGAACAGGATCACGCTTCCGGCCTGGAAAAACATGAAACCTGCGACGACGCGAAGCAAAAAATAGGGAACCTCTCGAGCCCGATTCATATTCATCAGCGACCTCCGGTTGTTCGGTTGACCAGGTATCTGGCGGACGGATCCGGCATTTCGATCCAGGCGTGCAGCACTGAACTGAAGCGCATCACGGCGGCGCCAAGCTCCCGTCGTCCGTCTTGGCAGATGGGACACGTTCAAGTCTTGCGTCCGTTCGCAAGAATCTCGTATTCGAACCTCGGTGGCGCATACTGTGCTCCACTTTCCGTACGATGCCGAAGGAAACTTTCAAGCAAGATCCCGTCCCGGGAGAGATCGCGGCGGCACCTGTCCCCGCACCATCCAAGCCTGACGAGAGCGCGCCGATGCGGTTGGGGGCGCGCGTGCCGCTGCGCATCCTCGCCGCGGATGACGTTCGAACCAACCGCGAATTGATCCGCCAGTTGACGGGCTATTTTGGTTTTGAGGCGGAAATCGTGGAAAACGGGGCCGAGGTGCTTGCGGCCCTGAGCCGGCGGTCCTTCGACCTGATTTTGTTGGACGTGCAGATGCCGGTGATGGACGGGCTGGAAACCGCCCGCGAGATCGTCCGCCTGCATCCCGAACCCGGCTGGCGCCCCAAGATGGTAGCGCTCACCGCGAATTCACTGGCCGCCGACCGCGAGGCGTACCTGGCGGTCGGCATGGATGATTGCCTGGCCAAGCCGATTTCGCCCAAGGCATTGGAAGCGTGCATCTTCCAACTCTTCACAGCGGCGCCGTCGTCGGAGATGCCAACGTTGCATTCCGTCCCGCCGATTAAACCCGCCGAACCGCCCTTGGTCGATTTCATGTACTTGGAGACGGCGATTCCCGGCGTTACCGGCCCGAAACTGGCGGCGATCCAACAGCGGATGCACCGTGCCGTGACCAGGGATTTCGAGACGATCTGGCCCCAAATAGTCGAAGCCTGTTCCCGCCAGGACCAAGGCCAGCTCGCCGGAGCCCTCCATGCCCTCAAGGGTTGCTTCTCGACCGTGGGGTGGAGCCGCATCACCGGCCGCTGCGCCGAGGAGTTGCCCCGGGCGCGGGCGCAGCAGTTTTCCGAGTGGTCGACCTTGCCCGCCGAGCTGCAGCAACTCTACGCGGCCTCGACGGCGGAGATGACCCGGTATCTCGCCGCTGTCGACCCGGTCGAATCAGCCGCGCCGATGTCGAAGGACCAGGCGGAAACGAATCCCTAGCCCGGATGTTTCACGCTCTACTCGACAGCCTGCGTGCAGACTGTCGATGATCCTCGGGCGGAGCGCGCTGGCCGGCACATCCGGGCTACTGGCAAAACCGCCCCCAGAACGCTCCGCAAGGAAACCAGCCAAGTTCCTGGGATTTTCTTGGGCCAGAGAACTGTTCTCGGTTGTGCGCGGTCACATTATCTCTCCTCGGAGGGGCGGTTTTGAATCTAGCCCGCATATCCCTTGACTACCGCCATCAGAGGAGCCGCTAGCAGAAAGATGGTCATAGCGATGGCTAAGACTATGAAATATGCGGGCTAGGGTCGCGGCGGGATTTTGCCGGCGGCGCGGCGAGCACCGGGGTCGGGCCGGAAAGGCGAACGCCTGGCGCGGGGAAGGCGTTTCTAGGGCGCAGCGCCGCCAGGCCTGTTGTGACGCATCGCAAAAAGGTTTGGCAGACGGGCGCCGGTGCCGTTCGCTCATATCCGTGGACCGGCGGCCGTGCCGGTGCCGGTCCCAATCTCATGAGTCATCTGCCAATTTCGTTTGATCGCGTCCGGTCGTGCCGGGTCCATTCCGCCCATGCCTGAAGACCTGGAAATCATGCCGGCGGAAGGAGAGGAGGGCGGCCCGCGGAAACCATTCCTCGAACATCTGGAGGATTTGCGCAAGGCGCTGCTCAGATGTGTGGCGGTGGTTTTCATTGCGCTGGTCGTGTGCCTGTTCCTGGACGCCAAGCTGGCGGAGATCCTGGAATATCCCATCCGCCGGATGCATCTGCTGGACAAGCCGCGGCCAACGATGACGTTTGTGTTCGGTTCAGTCCGGCTGGGTCCCTACGATGTCAGCCGCGACGATTTCCCGGGGCTCCCGCCCGGCGACGCGCCGCATGTCGTGTTCAAAGTCGGCCTGGCCAAGATCGGCGGGGACCAGGTGCCGACCCTCACGATCGATCCGCAGGGCGATCCGGGCGTGACGCGGATCAAGCTCCGGAATTTCAATCCGGCGGAGGGATTCATGGTGGCGTTTCATATCGCCATCTACGGCAGCCTCGTGATCTCGGCGCCGTTCTGGCTGTATTTTCTCGGTCAGTTCATCCTGCCCGCCTTGCACGTCCGCGAGCGGAAGTTTCTCTTCATCTGGCTGGGGTGGGGGGTGTTCCTGTTCATGGCCGGCGTGCTGCTGACGTATTTCGTGCTGCTGCCGCTCGCGCTGCGGGCGTCGATCGAATACTCGACGCTGCTTGGATTCGACGCGTACGAATGGCGCGCCGAGGAGTACATCAGCTTTACGTGCAAGTTCCTTCTCGGCATGGGCCTCGGCTTCCAATTTCCGCTCGTGGTCCTGACGCTGGTGAAGCTCGGCATCCTGCACTATCGGCAACTGGCGCATTTCCGCCGGCATGTTTGGGTGGCCGCATTCATCATCGGCGCCGTTTTGACCACGCCGGAGGTCATTACGCAGGTGGCCATGGCGGTCCCGCTCTGCCTCCTTTACGAAATCTGCATCTGGCTCGCCTGGTTCTGGGAGCGAAAAAAACGCCGCGAGGCGGCGGCGGCTCCGGCCTGAGCCGGCGGTCGGACCCGAAGCCCGGCGGGGCGGCAACGGCCGGCCACCGAATTTTCCCCTTGCGCCGGCCGCGCCGCTTTGCGGCCATGTCCCCGGCATTCGTCACATGCAGACCCATCTTCCCGTATGATCGCTCCCGAAACTTTTTCCCACCTCGAGGACATCAAGAGGCGCGCCGGCCATTTGTGGAGGTTTCTTTGACGTCGAGCAAAAGCAGCACGAGATCGAGGCCATGGAGGCCGAGATGGGCGTTCCGACCTTTTGGGACAACAGCGAGCGCGCCCAGAAGCATATCGCGAAACTCAAAGGTCTGAAGAAGGCGATCACCGGATTGGTGGCCTTCCATCGCAAGCTGGAAGACGCGGCGGTGATGGTGGAGCTGATCGAGGCCGCCGCTGGCGCCGAGAAAGACCAATATGGCCGCGAGCTCGGCCAGACGGTCGAGGCCCTCGCGGCGGAGCTGGATCAACTCGAACTCGCCAGCTTTCTCACCGGCCAGTTCGATCACAACAACGCGATCCTCTCGATCCAGGCGGGGGCTGGCGGAACCGAATCCTGCGATTGGGCGGACATGCTCTTTCGCATGTACAACCGCTGGGCCGAGCGGCGCGGTTTTGGGATTGAGGTCCAGGATGTGCAGGCGGGCGACCAGGCGGGCATCACCAAGGCCACCCTGGTCATCAAGGGCGAGAACGCCTACGGCTACGTCAAGGCGGAGCGCGGCGTGCATCGGCTGGTGCGGATCAGCCCGTTTGACGCCAACAAGCGCCGGCACACGTCGTTCGCCGCCGTCGACGTCGTCGCCGAGATCACCGAGGACATCGCCATCGAGATCCCCGAGACGGAGATCCGGGTGGATGTTTACCGGTCGTCGGGCAAGGGCGGCCAGGGCGTGAACACGACCGATTCCGCCGTGCGCGTCACCCACCTGCCGACGGGCATGGTGGTGGTGTGCCAGAACGAACGCTCGCAGATCAAGAACCGCGCCAGCGCCATGAGCGTCCTCAAGGCCCGCCTCTACGAGAAACGCCTCGACGAGCAGCGCAGCGAGATGGAACGCTTCTACGGCGAAAAGGGCGAGATCGGTTGGGGCAGCCAGATCCGGAGCTACGTGCTGCAGCCTTACCAGATGGTCAAGGACCTGCGCACTGGACTGAGCACGAGCGACACCCAGGGCGTGCTGGACGGCGACCTGGACCGGTTCATCTACGCCTGGCTCCGTGCGGGCCAGCCGCGGCAGCGCAACAAGGACATCCAGATGGAGGAATAACCCGGAACAACAGAGGACAGATGGCGGACGGCAGATTGGCACGCGGCCACCTGTGGAATCTGCCCCCGGCCCTCTGATTTCCGACATCGGATCATGCTCGCCTACGACACCCTGCAATCGGCCCTGAGCGCCCAGCCGTTGTTCGAAGCGAAAACGTGGCAGCTCTCGCCGGAGGCATGGCCGTTGACGCGCGACCAGGTGGAGCAGCTGGAGCAGATTGGCGGGGCCTGCCTGGAGTTTCACCAGGCGCTGGAGACGCTCTACTTGCGGTCGGTCGCGGGCAAAAACCTCTTGCGCAACAAGCCGCTGGTGGCGCCCTGGGTCGTGGATTATCTCGACCGCGGCAAACCCGCTGCCCTGGTGCAGCATGCCCGCGATCAGCGTCTGCGCGGCGTCCTGCCCCCGGTGTTGCGGCCGGACCTCCTGCTCACGGAGGACGGGTTTGCCCTGACGGAACTGGACTCGGTGCCGGGGGGAATCGGGCTCACGGCATTTCTGAACCGGCTGTACGAGGGAGGCGACGGCGCGATCGTCGGGCGCGGCGATCTCATGGTGGAAGGATTCTACCAGTCGCTCGCGCGGCTGCTTCCGGCGAGTCGGAATCCGCTGATTGCGCTCGTGATGAGCGAGGAGGCCGCGACCTACCGCCCGGAGATGCGCTGGTTGGCCGGCGTGCTGCAGCAGCAGGGGCGGCGGGTGCATTGCCTCCGGCCGGAGGATTTGTTTCCGCTCGGCGGCGCCCTGTTCTTCAATGTCGACGGAACGCCGGATAAAATCGACATCATCTATCGGTTTTTCGAGCTGTTCGATCTGGCCAATATTCCGACGGCGTCATATTTGTTCGAAGCCTGGGCCAACGGCGAGGTGGTGATCGCGCCGGCCATGCGTCACTTCCAGGAGGAGAAACTCGCGCTCGCCCTTTTTCACCATCATCGTTTGCAGGATTTTTGGGCGGAGAACCTTCCCGGCCGCACCCTCAAGCTGCTGCGGCAGGTGATCCCGATGTCGTGGGTCATGGATCCGGCTCCGCTTCCACCCGGCGCCGTGCTCGACGGTCCGCGGGTCGCCGGCCGGGCGCTCGCCGATTGGAACCAGCTCGGCCGGGCGTCCCAGAAGGAACGGGAGCTGATTATCAAGATCAGCGGTTTCCATGAGACCGCCTGGGGTGCGCGCAGCATCGTCCTTGGCAGCGACTGTTCGCGCGAGGACTGGCAGGCGGGCATCGAACGCGCACTGAGCCTCGCGCCGACCCATCTGCATGTGCTCCAGGAATACCGGAAGCCGCGGCGCGTCCAGCATCCCGTCTATCGTCCCGTTGCGGGGAACGAGGCGCCTCCCACGGCCTTCCCGGAGGCGGGTCGGCTCCGTCTTTGTCCGTATTTCTTCAACCAAGACGGGGTGGCGAGGCTGGCGGGGGCGCTCGCCACCTTTTGCCCGCCGGACAAGAAGATCATCCACGGCATGCAGGACGCTGCATTGCTCCCTTGTCGCCTGGTCGGGTGAGCCGCGCGGCAAAGTAGCGCCGGTCTGAGCCGGAACGACGCAGGAGGGGCAGATGGAACCCGCCGTCCCCGGCGACGACGTAGCGAAGGCAGGTGGAACCGCCGTCCCTGACGACGACGTAGCTAGGGCAGGTGGAACCCGCCGTCCCTGGCGGGTTTCTCAAATGCAAAGCTTCCAGCCCACCGGGACGGCGGGTTCCACCCCTTTTTATGTCCCGATTTTTCCGGGAGAAACCCGCCTCGACTACAACGAACCGGCTGAGACCGGCACAAAAGTTTTCGATCCGGTCCGGTTATTCCTCCATCGCGCGGATCGTCCAGAAGTCGTCCGACAGATTGCGGTTGTTGAGATAGTCGTAGGGAATGGTGAAGTAGCCCTGCAGGCCCCAATCGGCGCCCCACGAATTGCGGATCAGGAATCGCTTCGTCGAATCGTCGTAGCCCGCCGCCATCACCGCATGACCACCGAGGGTTTTTTCACCCGGCTTGGGCATATTCAGCGCACCGGTCTTCGCCACCGCGGGCGACTCAAAGCTCTCATACACGGTGAAGCCGAAAACAAACGGATAGCCTTCCGCCAGGCACATCCTCATTTCCAGCAGCGACAGGATGCGATGGTACGAGGTGATCTCGTGTTTGAGTCCCGCCCGGTAGCAGGCCGCCGGCGGTTTCACGGCGAATTTGGCGATCACGTAGGGCCACGTCTGCTCGGCGCAGACGCCCTGTTTGGCGAGCGCCTTGATCCCGTCGCGCAGCATCGCTCCGGAGTCTTGGGCCTCCGTGCCTTCGATCCCGCGCTCATTGTAATAGATGAACAAGCGGCTGAGGTCGGTCGCGGGTTTGCTGGCCTTTTTTTCGAGAAATTCGAGGTTGCCGGCGAGGGCGTTGGCCGTGCAGCTGCCCAACTGGCCCTGGTTTTCGACGCTCGAACAGCCGGGGCGCAGGTCGACCGCGCCCGGCAGTTTCGCCGGCGGCGCGGCGATGGCGGCGTAGAGCTTGTCGCGTTGGTCAGGCAGATCGGGGAGCCAACCGTACCAGGAGATGACTTTGTTTGGTTTGTTCATAGGGCGTATTGTTCGGTGGTGATTTGACTGGCTGAGGAAAATCCTGCGGACAGAACCGGGCCGCGCGGGGGCAGCGGTGGACTCACGGCGCGCCGCGCCGGCTGTCCGGCCCACGCCGGGGCGTAATCATCGGGGCGATGCCTTCTCATTGGGATAACATTACCTAATCGTAATCATTAGAAGTTAATACCATCTTCGCTTTGAATGCGAGAAAATATTCGCGCCGCGCTGCCGGCGCCGTCCGGCGCGACCGGAAGGTCCATGGGGGCAGATCAACGCGGCGCAATGCCTGCGGATGAGCCGGCATTCATGTCGCGAGAGTAAATTTCTAATATCCGCGACAGCTAATGCGGGGCCACGCCAGCGCAAGCAATATCAGGAGCCCGGCGGACGTCCGTTCCGCCCGGCTCTCAGGCGCAGGAATAGGCGAACGCGGGAGGCAGGTTGCGCCAGATGACCGGACTCACCCGGACGCGGGAGAATTGATCCAACAGGCGCTGGCGGAATGCGCGGGAGGACGGGAACCAGCTCGCGTGGACGTACCCAAAGCCGCAGAATCTTCCGCCGGGTCTCAGCGCCGCGACCACCTCGTCCATGATCCGATCCTGCACGCGCCGGCTCATGTTGCCCCAGGGCAGTCCGCTGACGATGCAGTCGGCGGCGGCGCACCCGTGCTCGGCCAGACAGGCGCCGAGGTTTTCGGCGGACTCGCAGCAGACAATCAGACCGGGGAATCGTTTTCGCAGGTACTCCGCCTGCAGGGGGTCGATTTCCAGCGCGATAAAGATCGTTCCTGGTTGAAGGCGCCGCAGGATCCAACCGGTGATCGCCCCGCTGCCCGCTCCCAGCTCCACCACGGTCCGGGCGCTGCCGAAGTTGCACTGATTGAGAACGGTCCGGGCGAGCCGGGCCGAACTGGGCGCGATGGCTCCAATGGTCCACGGGCGGTGGGCAAACCGGACCAGAAAATGCCAGTAATCGGCGCGACGGGTCGGGTGCGACGCGGCGACGTCGCGTAGCTCGCGGCGGAACACGAACTGCCATCGGCGACGCCAGTTGGAGAGACTGAGAAAACCACGGAATATGTATGCAGTCTTTTGCATCGGCGATGAAAGTGGATTGATAAGCCCATAAATCGTAAGCGAGTCGGCGGTCGACCGCAACGGTCCTTTTACAGACCCCGGTGGTTCACCGGTGTCGAGCGCCGGACCGACCACCGTCAAGCCGGCAGGCGTATGGCGGTGCTCTCAAGCTGGGGTTGCCGGACCAATCGCCGGCCGTTAGGTTCCCTCGCGACCCATGAAAATCAACGGCGTCCCCTACCGCACGATCTGGCCGGATCCCGTGATGACCGGTTTGGTCCGCATCATCGATCAACGGCAGTTGCCACACCGGTTTGTCGTCGAGGAGATCCGATCGGCCCAGGAGATGGCGGAGGCGATCCGGGACATGCACGTGCGCGGAGCACCGCTGATCGGTGCCGCGGCGGCCTGGGGAATGGCCCTGGCGATCCAACCTCCAGGGCCCGGCGGTACGGACGGCTGGTTGATCCGGCTGGAGAACGCCGCGCGGGAGTTGAAGTCCACCCGGCCGACGGCGGTGAATCTTGCCTGGGCGGTCGACCGTATGCTGGCGGTCGGTCAGGCGGCTCACGGCGCCGACCAGGCCTACCTCCATCTACGCGAAGAGGCGCAACGCATCTGCGACGCGGATGTCGCCGCCTGCGCGGCCATCGGCCGACACGGCTTGCGGTTGATCCAGGAGATCGCGGCACGCAAGGGTGGGACGCCCGTGAATCTCCTGACTCACTGCAACGCGGGATGGCTGGCATGTGTGGACCATGGCACGGCCACGGCGCCCATCTACGCGGCGCACGATGCGGGATTGGCCGTGCACGTGTGGGTGGACGAAACGCGGCCGCGGAATCAAGGCGCGAAGTTGACGGCCTGGGAGCTCGGCCAGCACGGCGTGCCCCACACGTTGGTTCCCGACAATGCCGGCGGCCATCTCATGCAGCACGGCTTGGTCGATCTTTGCCTGGTGGGAGCCGACCGCGTGACGCGCCGCGGCGACGTCGCCAACAAGATCGGCACCTACCTGAAAGCCCTCGCGGCGGCCGACAACGGCGTGCCCTTTTACGTGGCACTGCCCGCGAGCACCATCGACTGGTCGCGGGGCGACGGCGTGCGCGAAATTCCCATTGAATTGCGCGCCGAGGACGAAGTGCGCTTCGTGGACGGATGGTGCCCGGACGGTGAAGTGCGGTCGGTGCGCATCTGTCCGGAAGGAACGACTGCCGCCAACTACGGATTCGATGTGACACCGGCCCGGCTGGTGACGGGCCTGATCACCGAGCGCGGGATCAGTCCGGCCAGCGAAGCCGGCCTGCTCGCCTTGTTCCCGGAGCACCGGGCTGGCGAATCGGTCTGACCGGGCTACTTGTTGAACCGGAAATTGACCAGATCGTAGTCCTGGACGACGTACTGCTTCGTTTCCAGGCGGAGTTTATTCGCATGCTTGGCCTGCGTCTCCCCCCCGGCGGCCAGACAATCGGCAAAGCTGATGACCTCGGCGCGGATGAAGCCTTTTTGAATGTCCGTGTGGATGGCGCCGGCTGCCTCCTGGGCGGTCGCGCCTTTCTTGATCAGCCAGGCGCGGTTCTCCGGTCCGCCCACCGTCAGAAAGCTGATGTATCCACTTTCCGCCATCACCCGGACCAGGAACTCATCGAAGTTCGCCGCGTCCGAGGCTCCGGCGACGACGAGCGGCTTCGAGGAAAGAAAGGCATGGGCCGCCACGGCCTGCAACTCGGCCGGGCTCAATCCCGCGGCGGAGACGAGCTGCTCACTCTCCAACGCGGCCTTGATTTTGTTGAGCACCGACTTCTCTGGTTCCTGCGGATCGCGCGCCAGCCGGTTCTCGACGAACTCGAGGTCCTGCAGGATCACGTCCAACCGGCCGGAATCAGACGCGGCAATCGCGTCGGCCGTCACGACTTCCTCCGCGCCCGCGACGTCCACCTGGACGTACGTTTTTTTCTTCGCTTCGACCAGCTTGTCGACCTGGTCGAGCCGGGCGTCCTTGACGTTGTGTTTGCCGGGCGGGATGCCGGTGATGCCGAAAAGAGCGACTTTCATCAGAGCGGCGGAGTGTTGTGGAGTCCGCGGCCCGAGGGAAGACGATTCAGCGCGGAATCCGTGAGGCCGCGTGGTCTTTTGATTCGACGGCGGGCGCGTCGGACAACGTCCGGTGCGCCTTCGGGCATTGCCAAGCGACGGGCGGCTGTGCAGGGTGGCGTCCTTCTCCCTCCTGGAGATGACCCCTGTCGTCACATGACCACTCCGCAATGGAACGCTCTTCTGGCGGTGTTGCGGGGCGAAACGCTCACGCCGCTGCCGGTCGGCTTCATCATCGACTGCCCGTGGCTGCCCGGCTGGCACGGCGTGCAGATCGCCGACTATCTGTCGAGTGAAACGCTCTGGTTTGAGGCCAACCGGCGGGCGATCGAGACCTTTCCCGACGCCTGGTTCCTGCCGGGATTCTGGTCGGAATTCGGCATGTGCACGGAGCCGTCCGCCTTCGGCGCCCGCTGCATTTTTCCCCGCAACGAATTTCCCTTTGCCGAGAAGATCCTGGCTGACGTCGGCCAGATTGACGCGCTCAAGACGCCCGACCCGCGGTCGGACGGCCTGCTGCCCTTCATGCTCAACCGGCTGCGGTGGGCGCGGCCGCGGATCGAGGAGCTCGGCCATCAGATCCGCTTTTCGGTGTCCCGCGGCCCGTTGAACGTGGCCACGTTCCTCATGGGGACGACGGAGTTCTTGATGGCGCTCAAGACCGACCCGGGGCCGGCCCATCGGCTGTTGCGCATCATCACCGATTTTCTGAAACAGTGGCACGCACTGCAGCGCGAGACGTTTCCGACCATCGACGGCCTGCTCGTGCTCGACGACATCGTCGGGTTCATCGGCGAAAAGGATTTCGTGGAGTTTGGCCTGCCCTATCTGCGCGAATTATTTTCTGCCGACGTGGCGGTGAAGTTCTTCCACAACGACGCGGCCTGCGCCAAATCGATCAAGTATTATCCCGAGATCGGCATTAATCTGTACAATCCCGGCGTCCAGACGCCGCTCGCGGAGATGCGCCGGTTGTGCGGCCACCGCCTCACGATTCTCGGCACGATCCCGCCTCGCGACGTTCTGGCCCAGGGCGCGCCGGATGACGTGCACGCCGCGGTGCGCCGGCTGCTGGCGGATACGCCCGACCGCTCCCGGCTCATCCTGTCCTGCGCGGGCGGCGTGCCGCCGGGCGTGCCCACGGAAAACCTGCACGCCTTCCTCGCGGCGGCCCGGGCCGGATAGGAAAGTTCCGGAGGCGGAGGTGACCGGTCGGCGACCTTCTGCCCGGCCGGCGCACTTACGGCACCAGGACAATCTTCCCGTAAGCACTGCCTTCGATGATCTCGTGATGCGCGCGCGCGGCTTCGGCGAGCGGCAGTTCCCGGCCGACGATCGGGCGCAACGTTCCGGCGCGCAGCCCCGCGCCGATCGCCGCGTGCGCTTGCGCATACTGTTCCGGCGTGCCGCCGGTCATGCCGAGGATCGCGCCCTGCGCGCGCATCAGCAGCCGGGGATTGACCTGCACTTCGCCCCGGCTGCCGACGACGACAATGCACCCCTCCAGACCGAGGATGGTGAGATCCTTGCCGAGATTGACGTTGGCCAGCATCTCGATGATCAGGTCCACGCCGCGATTTCCGGTGAGCTTCATCAACTGACCAAGATAATCCGGCGCCTTGTGATCAAACACGTGGGCGGCGCCTTGCTCCCGGACCAGTTGGCGGCCGCGTTCCGTGCCGCCCGTGCCCAGGACCGTCAGCCCCGCGGCGGCGGCGAATTGCACCGTCGCGATGCCCACGGCGCCCGACGCGCCGTGCACCAGGACCGTCTGACCGGCCTGCGCGTGGGCGCGCAGGAAGAGGGCGCGGTAAGCGGTTGCATACGGGACATGCAGGCCCGCGCCTTGCGCGAATGACACGTTCTCCGGCAGCGGATAGACTTGCCCGGCGTTGCACAGCGCCAGCTGCGCGTAAGCCCCGCTCACCGTGCCCGCCGTGTACACGCGGTCGCCGGCTTTGAGGCGCGTCACCTGCTCGCCGACGGCCGCGACCATTCCCGCGGCGTCGCCGCCGGGCGTGTAGGGGAGGGGCGGCTTGAGGGCATAGGTTCCCGCCCGGATGTAGGTCTCCACCGGATTCACGCCGGCGGCATGAACGCGCACCACAACCTGACCCGGGCCCGGACGGGGATCGTTGACGTCCTCCAGCTTCATCACCTCCGGCGGACCGAATTCGTGCAAACGGATCGCTTTCATGGTGCCGCCTTTTCCAGCCAGAGTTCCGCGAGGTGGAGCAGGGTTTCCGCCGACTTCTTCATGTCCTGCAGGCTGACCCATTCGCGCCGGCTGTGCGCCTCGCGCATGCCGCAAAAAATGTTCGGGCAGGGCAGCCCGCGCGCGGTGAGGTTCGAGCCGTCCGTGCCGCCGCGAATGGCCGTGGACAACGGCGTGACCCCGGCGCGCCGGACGGCTTCGCGGGCCAGCTCTACCGGCCGCATGTCCTTCTCCAGCCAGTAGCGCATGTTCCGGTATTGCTCCGAAAACGTCAGGGCAAAAACGGCGCGCGGTTCGATGATGCGCAACCCTGACACCACCTGCTCGACGGCCGCCCGCTTGGCCGCGAGCCCGGCGAGCTCGAAGTCGCGCAGGATCAGGCGCACGGTGCAATGATCGGCGTTGCCGTCCACCTCGACGGGATGGATGAAGCCCTCGCGCCCCGCGGTGCGTTCGGGCGAGATTTCCGCCGGCAGCGCCGAGAGAAAGCTGCCTGCCAGGCGGAGCGCGTTGACCATGACCCCCTTGGCCCAGCCGGGATGGATGGAGACGCCGCGGATCTCCAGCACCGCGGCATCGGCGGAGAACGTTTCGTAATCGATCTCGCCCAGGTCCTCGCCATCGAGCGTGTAGCCGACGTCGGCGGCGAGCTCGTCGAGCTTCAACTTCGTCATCCCCCGGGCGATCTCCTCGTCCGGATTGAAGCAGACGCGGATGACCCCGTGCGGAATCTCGGGATGATGTCGCAGGTGCCGGACGGCGCTCATTACCACGGCGACGCCGGCCTTGTCGTCGGCGCCGAGCAGGGTCGTGCCGCTCGCCGTGATGATGTCGTCGCCGGTCTTCCCGCGCAGTTGCGGCGTGGTCTCGACGGTGAGCTGCTGCGTGGGATCGTCCGGCAGTTCGATCGGCTTGCCATCGTATTTGCGGTGGACGATGGGCTTCGCGCCGCCGGGCAGCTCGGTCGCGGTGTCGACATGCGCCAACCAGGCGATGCGGGGAGCCCCGGCGTTTGGCGACGTGGCGGGGAGTGTGGCCAGCACGTAGCCTTCCGGCGTCAGGCGCACCTCCGCCGCCCCGATCTCCTTCAACTCGCTTTCGAGCAATCGGAGCAGATCCCATTGTCCCGGCGTGCTGGGACACGTGTCGGAATGCGGATCGCTCCGGGTATCCAGCCGGACGTAGCGGCAGAAACGCTCCAGGAGATCTTCGGCATCGATGGAGTAGGTCATGGAGATTATTATCGTCCGGCTTTCCCGGGACGGCAAAAGAAAAGCCGCGTCCGGGCGTCGCCGCGTTGATCCTTTCAATTGCGCAAAAACGGACTACCTTTATCTCCTGCATGAATGTTCTGCTGCTCTATCCGGAGTTTCCCGACACTTTCTGGGGCTTCAAACACGCCCTGAAATTCATCCGCAAGAAGGCGGCCTTCCCGCCGCTCGGCTTGCTCACCGTCGCCGCGATGCTTCCGCCCGAGTGGGAGAAACGGCTGGTCGACGTCAATGTCCGGAAGCTGACCGATCGCCACCTCGCGTGGGCGGACGTGGTCTTTGTCAGCGCCATGCTTGCCCAGCGCGATTCCGCGCAGGCGCTCATCGCCCGCTGCCGGGCCGCGGGCAAGCGGATCGTCGCCGGCGGCCCGCTCTTCACCAGCGAGCACGCCCAGTTCCCGGACGTGGATCATTTCGTGCTGAACGAAGCCGAGCTGACGCTGCCCCCGTTCCTGCGCGATCTCGCGGCCGGTGCGGCGCAGGCGCTTTACACCACCGCCGAGTTTCCCGACGTGCACACCACGCCGGTGCCCCTGTGGCACCTGGCGGACCTCCGGCGGTACGCCTCGATGAGCGTGCAATACTCGCGCGGCTGCCCGTTCGACTGCGACTTTTGCGACGTCACTGCCAAGTTCGGCCACACGCCCCGCACGAAATCGCCGGCCCAGGTCATCGCCGAACTCGATGCGCTGTGCGCCCACGGCTGGACCGGGCAGGTATTCTTCGTGGATGACAACTTCATCGGCAACAAACGCACGCTGCGGATGGAGTTGCTGCCCCGCTTGATCGAGTGGCAGAAGGCGCACCGCCACCGCCTCACGTTCTACACCGAGGCGTCCATCAACCTGGCCGACGACGAGCTGCTCATGTGCCAGTTGGTCGAGGCCGGCTTCGACACCGTGTTCATCGGCATCGAGACGCCCGATGCGGCCGGCCTGATCGAGTGCAACAAGCGCCAGAATCAGGAGCGCGATCTGGTGGCGGACGTGAAACGCATCCAGCGCGCGGGCCTGCAGGTGCAGGGCGGCTTCATCGTGGGCTTTGACAGCGACAACGCCACGATCTTCCGGCGCCAGCTCGAGTTCATCCAGAAGAGCGGCATCGTCACCGCAATGGTCGGCCTGCTCAACGCCCTTCCCGATACGAAGCTCTACGCGCGTCTGAAAAGCGAGGGCCGCCTCGTCGGTCAATCCAGCGGGAACAACGTCGATGGCACCACGAATTTTGTCCCGCGGATGAACATCGACGAACTCCGCGCGGGCTACCGCCGGCTGATGGAGAACATTTACTCACCGCGACCGTATTACCAGCGGGTGCGTACGTTCCTGCGCGAATTCAAACAGCCGAAGTTCTCGTTCACGATGAAACCACGCCTCTGGATGGCCTTCGCCCATTCCAGCGTGCGGCTCGGCATCTTTGGCCGCGAACGCATCGAGTACTGGCGGCTGCTCGCGTGGACCTGCCTGCGGCGTCCGGCCTCGTTCCAGGTCGCCGTGACGCTGGCGATTTACGGCCACCATTTCCGCAAGTGCTGCGCGGGGCTTGCCGTCTGACCGCAGCGCACCGGCGGTCGGCGCAAGACGAATCCAAGACTGTGTCGGAGGCCTGGCGAGCGGGATCTCGCTTGAAATCATCAGTTGGAAGCATTCTTTCGGCGCGCCTTGGAGGCAAAGAACGGCGGAGCCCGCAGGATGATCTGCATATTAGTCGAGATCGTGACGCAGGCACACGGGCGCCGCTCAGCGATGTAGGGCGGGGTCGCCGTGACCTCCGAAGCCTTGGCGAAGGAGGCCGTACCCCGCCGGCTCCGCCGGACCTCGCCGTTGCCTGCAAAACGGACCCAGGTGGAACCCGCCGTCCCTGGCCTGAGCCCGTCGAAGGCCCGGCGGGTT
>DASRKV010000225.1:0-6791 GCA_035648795.1 Opitutaceae bacterium | reverse complement strand
TCCTCGCCAATCCTGCCGCGATCAAGGCCATCCGCGCAGCGGAGGCAGGTCGAGGCCGCAATTATCCGGCCAAGGATCTTCCCGAGTGAACTACCGGGTCACCGTCAAGAAACAGGTGATGGACTTTGCGGCCAGCCTGGCTCCGGAGTCGCGGCGCGCTCTCAGGAAAGGGATTCTTGGGCTTGCGCAGGAACAAGGCGACATCAAGGCATTGACCGATGAATTGGCTGGCTGGTACCGGCTCCGCATCGGCCGGCACCGGGTCATTTTTCGCTATCGACCGGGCAGGGCGATAGAATGCGTGTTCGCGGAGGAACGCCGCCTAGTGTATGAACTTTTCGCGGCGCAGATCGTTCAGATTTTGAGCGCGGGCGAGTGATTCTCTGGCGCTCGTCACAAGTGGTGTCATTCCAAGCGGCTTGGTAGCAGGCGATGATGGCCGCCTTCAGGTGGCTATGATCGGACGGCCTCCAAGTCGCCGTTGAAGCCCCAAGTCGCAGGTTTTCCCTGCACACCATGGCACGGCGCGGAAATGGTGTCTGCGGCTATTTGCAGCACAGGCGGCGAGGGGTTTTCGCCCCGATTCGCCGCTTGATCATATGTTCTAATCGCGATCGAGCTACATTAGACATAATAACTATTGTGCGACATTGACCCATTGCAATGAGGTGGGTCAGTTTGTCGAACAAATCCGGCTCTGTCCTTTGACTTTCGAGGAATTCCGCGGACCTTCCGGCAATTCTGCGCCCTGCCTCCAGCGCCGCGCTCCACAGGAACCGCGGTTGCAGAGTCGTTCCCCAACCTCAATCACACAAGGAGACCTCAACCATGGTTTGGGTCAGTAGTCCTGGCATTTGCGCGCAAGAAGCGTCCAGCGGCGTGTCCATGATCACAAGCGTCGCCACCCCCATCACGGCGTGCTGCGGCCGCACGGCCCACCGTCCTTGGGCCTGCCGTCATAAACGCCCGGGATGAGACCTCCGCGTCAGAGGGAATCCTCTGCGGCCGATCTTGCCGCGACGCCCCGCCCAGATCTTTCCGTACGCCAACACCGCCGCCCGCTTCCCTGAGCGGCGTCCGGATTCAATGAAAGCTTTTCATCAGCCCGATCGGAAGCCTGTGCCCTCCATCGCGCAGGTCGAATTGTAACCAAAACCATCAGGAGGACGACCCCATGCCTGTTCAAGTATCCTATCCCGGAGTCTATGTTGAAGAGATTCCCAGCGGCGTACGCACCATCATCGGTGTCGCCACTTCGATCGGTGCGTTCGTGGACTACTTTCCCACGGGGCCGATGAACCAAGCGGTGCAGATTTTGAGTCTGGCCAGCTTCAACAAACAGTTTGGCGGCAGCGATCCAAGCGGACTCGATGCGCGGAGCGAAGCCAGCTATGCCATCCAGCAGTTTTTTCTCAACGGCGGCACCGAAGCTTACGTGGTCCGCGTCGGCTCGTCGACTCCGGCCAACAGCCCGACCAAAGCCTCCGTCGGCATCGGCGATGGTTCCAATAACCCGGTCTTCGTGGTCACCGCGCGGAGCGCGGGCGCGTGGGCCAACAACGTCCTCGTGGAAATCGATTATGGGACTACCGACCCCGCCACCCTGTTCAACCTGACGGTGACGGAATTCGTCACCGCCAATGGCAGCACGAGCGTTGCGGCGACCGAGAGCTACCTCAACCTGGTGGTCGACTCGACGAAGGCGAACGACGTCGCCGCCGTCGTGAACGCCGGATCGCAACTGATCTGGATTTCCAGCGAGACGAAGGGCAAATTGCCGGCGGCGACGGGCACGGTGGGTGCCGCCTCGCCCGACCTGACGAAGCTGGCCAAGGGCGATGCGTGCGACGTGCTGCTCAGCGGCACCAAGGTCGGCACCCTGGCCGGTCTGCCCGCCACGGTCCCCTCCACGTACTCGGCGCTCGCCAGCATCGTGCAGACTCAGCTTCGCGCCCTCACCGGTCTGGCAAACGCGACCGTGAGCGTCGTGGGCACGACCTCCACCCGGGTCTACCTCGCCGCCGAGGCCGGGACAAAGTCTCCGGCGGACTACCTCACCTTCTCGGACGCCGGATCCGGCCTGGCCAGCAAGCTCGGATTTACGGCGGCCGCTGCCAACGTGCAGCAATACGCGCTCGGCGGCGCCACGGTGCAGCAGCAGATCGGCCAGAGTGCCGGCGGGACGGCCGCCCCCGGTGGAGACGGCACCTGGGATCCGACCAACGATGCCGCCGGTGTCACCGCCGGCATCCTCGGCGATCCGGACGCCAAGACCGGCATCTACGCCCTCGCCGACGTCGATCTGTTCAATCTGCTTTGTCTGCCGGTGACGGCGAACCTGCCCGATGCCAACGCGGCCACCATCGCCTTCGCGGCGGAGAAACTCTGCACCGACCGTCGGGCCTTCTACCTCCTCGATCTTCCCCAGAATCTGCCCGGCAACCGGGACAGCGTCCCGGCAGTGATGGACTGGCTCGGCGCGAACGCCACGATCCGTAGTCGCAACGCCGCCCTCTATTTCCCGCGCATCGCGATTGCCGATCCGCTCAACAACTATCGTCTCCGTCCGACCCCCTCGAGCGGAACGATCGCGGGCCTCTTCGCCACGACCGACGGTGCGCGCGGCGTCTGGAAGGCCCCGGCGGGCACGGAGGCCACGTTGAGCGGGGTCCAGAAATTGCAGTACAATCCCACCGACGGAGAAAATGGGGTGCTGAATCCGCTGGCGATCAACTGTCTCCGGAATTTCCCGGTCTACGGCACGGTTTGCTGGGGGGCGCGCACGCTGTACGGCGCGGATCAGATGTCCGACAACTACAAATACATCCCCGTACGCCGGCTCGCCCTCTTTATCGAGGAGAGCTTGTATCGCGGCACGCAGTGGGTGGTCTTCGAGCCGAACGACGAGCCGCTGTGGGCGCAGATCCGCCTCAACGTCGGGGCGTTCCTGCACGGTCTTTTCCGCCAGGGCGCATTCCAGGGGCAGTCGCCGAAGGACGCCTACTTCGTCAAATGCGACAGCGAAACCACGCCGCAGGACCAGATCAACCTCGGCATCGTGAACATCGTCGTCGGCTTCGCGCCGCTGAAGCCCGCCGAGTTTGTGATCATCCAACTGCAACAAATGGCCGGACAAATTGAAACCTGAGAAAGGGCCCCACCATGGCACAGTTCACCGTCAACGCCCAAAGGTTCGATCCCTACAAGAACTTCAAGTTCCGTCTCAAATGGGACGGAAAGTACGTCGCGGGCGTCAGCAAGTGCAGCGCGCTCAAGCGCACCACCGAGGTTGTCAAGCACCGCGAGGGCGGCGACCCGAGCAGCAGCCGGAAATCGCCCGGCCGCACGGAATACGAGGCGATCACGATCGAACGCGGCGTCACGCACGACGCCGAGTTCGAGAAGTGGGCCAACAAAGTCTGGCAGGTCGGCGCCGGGCTCGGCGCGGAAGTTTCCCTGAAGGATTTCCGCAAGGACCTCATCATCGAGGTCTACAATGAAGCCGGCCAACTGGCCCTGGCCTACAAGGTCTATCGCTGCTGGGTGTCCGAGTTCCAGTCGCTTCCCGATTTCGACGCGAATGCCAACGCCGTGGCCATCCAGCATCTCAAGCTCGAGAACGAGGGCTGGGAGCGGGACCAGGAAGTGCCCGAACCGAGCGAACCGACCTTCACCAACCCCGCTTGATCCGGTCGCATGGAACGCGCCCCGACCGCCGATCAACTGCTGCATGTCTGGGAACAAGGCCGTTCCCAGACGCCGGTGCAGCGCGCTCGCTCGCTGCTGGCGCTCGCCGCTCCCGGGGCGTCCGCCGAGGACCTGGCGCGCTATGGCATCGGGCGGCGCGATCAGGAACTGCTGCGCCTGTACGAGCGGATTTTCGGCCCGCTCCTGACGGGGGTGGCGCAGTGCCCGGCCTGCGGGCAGGAGGTCGAATTGGATTTCCTGGCGGCCGACCTCTGGCCGCAGCGCGATCCAGATTCCGATCAACTGCACGTGCTCCAACTCGCCGGATACGACATGAGCTTTCGTCTGCCGACCTGCGACGACCTCGCCGCGCTGGATCCACGCGACGACGCGCCGGCACAGCGAGCGTCCTTGCTGCGTCGCTGCATCGCCGAGGTGCGGCTGAACGGCGAAGCCGCCGCCGCCGACACGTTGCCCGAGGCTCTGACGACCGCGTTGTCCGGGCGCATGGCCGAGCTCGACCCCCAGGGCGACATCCAACTCGCCTTGAGCTGCCCGAGGTGCGCGCACCTCTGGCAAGCGCCGTTGGATATCGCGTCGTACCTGTGGAGCGAGATCCACGCCTGGGCGGGACGCATGCTCCGCGACGTCCACGCGCTGGCCGCGGCCTACGGCTGGCGCGAAGCGGACATTCTGGCGATGAGCCCGTGGCGACGGCAGGCCTACCTGGAGATGATCCGGCAATGAACGATTACCTCGCCAATCTCCTGGCGCGATCCTTCGCTCCGGCGGCGGACGTCCGGCCGCGGATCCCTTCGATCTTCGAGCCGCCGCCTGGACCCGCGTTGCTCGATCACGCGGTTGACTTCGAGGCCGACACCGAATCCCCGGCGGTGCCTCCGGTCTCGCTGCCACGCGCGGCGCCCGCGCTCCCGGAACCTCCCGGCTGGCCGGAACCCTCCGCCCCGGCGCCGGTATCGCCTCGCCGTCCGGAAACAACTTCGCCCGGACCGACGGTCGCCGCGCCGACAGGTGTTTCCACCAGGCCGCCGCCGGACACGCCACTCGTTCCGGCCGCGGTCGGCCCGGCCAGTCCTCACGCGGTTCCGCGCGCGGAGACCGTCGGGCCAGCTCCGTCGTCGCGAGTACGCCCGCCCGCCGGGATCGAACCGGTGGCTGCGCGGACCATGCAGCCGCCCGCGCCCTCGGCCAGCCCGGACTGGCGCAACACCCGGGAACACGATTCGGTGCCGCCGCTTCTCCGTGTCTCCTCGTCCCGCCCGCGCCCCGCTGACTCCACGGCCGTCGGCATTGGCATCCGTCCCTTCCGTCCGGCTCGCGAGGCAACGGGAATTCCGACT
Source organism: Opitutaceae bacterium (assembly GCA_035648795.1). Taxonomy (GTDB): domain Bacteria; phylum Verrucomicrobiota; class Verrucomicrobiia; order Opitutales; family Opitutaceae; genus Fen-1467. Next base: position 1,743 of record DASRKV010000225.1, on the reverse strand, counting down.
CCGATTTCTGCGCGCAGGGCGGCCGGCCGGCTGCCGCCGGCTCCCGCCCCCGCAGCGCTCCCCGCCATCCAAGTGACGATCGGCCGCGTGGAAGTGCGGGCGTCGACGCCCGCAATTGCGTCCCGCGCCAAATCGAAAAAAGAACCCGAGATTAGCCTCGAGACCTACCTCGAGCGCCGGGCGGAAGGAGGCCGCCGGTGAGCAATTACCTGGCGGTCGCGACGGTGACCAAAGCGCTGGCGCAGATTCTCGACAGCGCGGTGAAGACCGCCGTCGACAGCGCCGGCGCGGTGACGCAACGGCCCGATCCCGGCACCAAGACCGCGTGCGTCGATCTGTTTCTTTATCAAATCACGCCCAGCGCCGCCATGCGCAACGCCGATCTTCCCACGCGCAACGCGCAGGGCCAGGTCGTCAGCCGCCCGACCAGCGCCCTCGACCTGCACTACCTGATGAGCTTCTACGGCGACGATTCGAAGTTCGAGCCGCAACGCATGCTCGGCGCCGTCGTGCGCAGCCTGCTGGCTGAACCGGGCCTGACCCGCGATCGCATCCTCAGCGTCAGCAAGGACGACAACGGCGACAAGATGAGCGGCTCGAACCTCGCCGACGCCGTCGAACAGGTGAAATTCACTCCCCAGGCGCTGACCGTCGAGGAGCTGTCGCGCATCTGGTCCATCTTCTACCAGATTCCGTACGCGCTATCCGTGGCGTACATCGCCACCGTCGTCACCATCGAAAGCGAGGAGCCCGTGCTGGCCGCCCAACCGGTGCTGCAGCGCGGGCAAAACGACCAGGGCGTCGAGACGCAGCTCGGGCCGTTCCCCCAACTCGATAACTGGCACATCGGCGAGGGCGATGACGACGCCGCGCGACTGCGACTGCCCTCCTACCCGAGCGCCCGTCTCGAAACGATCCTGACGTTGCGCGGGCGGAATCTCGGCGGCGACAGTCTGGTTGTGCAACTCGTGAACCAGCACTTGCAGTCCAGCGTCCCGGACCTGCCCGTGACCCTGACCCCCGGCCGCGCCGGCGAGATCAAGCTTTCCATTCCCAACGCCAACGCGGACGCGGGCAAATGGCTCGCGGGCCTCTACTCGGTTGTCATGGTCGCCACCACCGGCGGCGTGGCGCGCAGCACCAATGCACTCCCGCTGCCGTTTGCGCCGCAGATTTCCGCAATCACCGCCGGCGCGCGCGACGGCGAAGGCAACGTGGTCGTGACGGTGACGCCTGCGCCGGCCGTGCCGGCCGCCCAGTCTGCCTTCCTGGCGCTGCCTGATCGCGACGTGGCGGGCAATCCGCGGGTGTTGGACACGGACCCGCTGCTCTTCACCGTCGCCAATCCAGCGGCCGGCCAGGTGGTCGTACGGCTCCGCGTCGACGGGGTCGACAGCATGCAATTCAAGGGTCAGGGCATGCCGCCGCGGCCGGTCCTGGCGCAGCAAACCGTCCAATTTCCCGCGTGAGCATTCCCGACCAGTGGCAGGAGAACAATGCGCAGCGCCTGGCGGCCGCGCTGGCGGCGCTGCGCGATCGCCTTGCCCGGGCCGCCCCGCGTGTCGTGTCGCCCGTCCCCGTTGGCTCCACGCCCGCGCCGGCTCCGGTCCAGACCGTGGCTCCGCCTGTGCCGGCGCCATCCTCCCCGACGATGTCCCGGTCGTTGTTTCAAAAACTGCTGCGTTCGCCGGCGCCGGCCGACAAACCGGCGCCCATTCCGGTTCCTGCGGCGCCGTTGTCGCC
>DASRKV010000224.1:0-11811 GCA_035648795.1 Opitutaceae bacterium | reverse complement strand
GTGCCACTCTCCAAATCGGGCTTGTATCGCCCTGCCCGTTGTCATCCTTTCATTTCGTCATGCAGGCTCTCGTCCTGGAGAAAACCCGGTTGCTCCGCCTGCGGGAGATCGCGATCGACGAACCGCTCGGTCCGCATGATGTCCGCGTCCGGATTCACACGGTCGGCGTATGCGGCAGCGACGTGCACTATTACCAGCATGGCGCCATCGGCCCCTTTGTCGTGCGCGCGCCGATGGTGCTCGGACACGAGGCCGCCGGCGTGGTGGAGGAAACCGGCCCGGCCGTGACAACGTTGCGTCCCGGCGACCGCGTCTGCATGGAGCCCGGGATTCCCGATCCGAACAGCCGCGCGACCCGGCTCGGACTCTACAACCTCGATCCAGCGGTGCGCTTCTGGGCGACGCCGCCCGTGCACGGCTGCCTGCGCCCGACCGTGGTGCACCCGGAGGCATTCACCTTCAAGCTGCCCGACAACGTGGGTTTCGGGGAGGGCGCGATGGTCGAGCCCCTGGCTGTCGGCCTGCACGCCGCCGGCAAAGCGCGGCTCAAGCCCGGCGACGTGGCGGTCGTGCTCGGCGTCGGACCGATCGGCACGCTTACGGCATTGGCCGCGCTGGCGGGCGGCTGCAGCCGGGTATTCATCACCGACGTGCAGCCGGCCAAGCTCGCCCTCGCCGCCACGCTTGGTCCGATCACACCGGTCAACGTCCGGGAGCAGAATCCCGGCGAGGTCGTGCGGGCGGCGACCGGCGGCTGGGGGGCCGACGTCGTCTTTGAAGCCACCGGCATGCCCGAGGCCGCGGCGCAGGCGATCGACGTGCTTTGCCCCGGCGGCTGCGCCGTGTTCATCGGCATGCCGGGCGCGCCGGTGCCGTTTGACATCGTGGCGGCCCAGGTCAAGGAGGCGCGCATCGAAACCATCTTCCGTTACGCCCATGTCTATCCCCGCGCCCTTGCGTTGCTGGGTAGCGGCAAACTCAACGTGCGCCCGCTCATCACCGACCATTTCGCGTTCGCCGATTCCATTGCCGCCTTCGACTACGCCTGCAACATGAAGCCCGGCAGCGTGAAGGTGCAGATCGAGCTGGCGTGAGTCCCCGGGGCGAAGACGGAGCTGGAGTGCCCTGCCCTGGCTGGCTTTTCGGCAGGAAATCTTACGCCCGCCGTGCGAGTCTAAAGTTAGATTCGTGCGGCTTTTGCGGGAATGCACAGAGTGGCTATAACCTGCGGTGCTTAAGCGCCTCTGCAAAGGCCCTGATCCCCGCATTCCCTGTCCTCTTGTCCGTCTGATCGCTTCCATGACCTCCCGTTTTGTCTCGTGCCCGTTGTCGGTCCCGCGGTGCAGCCTCCTCTTCCAAAACCGCTGGTGCCGCCTGCTGCTTTTGGTTGTGTCGTGTTTCATCATCTCCACCAACACCGGCCGGGCCGTGATCGGCCGTGAACCGCGGATCGTATTTGCCCCGGTTTCGGGCGGCTTTCCGCTCGTCGAGCACGGAGCCGCGGCCAGACTTTTTGTCGATGCGCAGGATTTTCCGGGAGTGATCCGGGCCCTGAACGATCTGCGGACCGATATCGGCCGCGTCACTGGCATCGTGCCGGCGATTGCCCCGCAGGAAAGCGCCCTCGGCGCAAACGTAATCATCGCCGGCACGCTGGGGAAATGCCGCGTCATTGACCGGCTTGTCCGGGAGGGCCGCATCGACGCCAGCCCGATCGCCGGAAAGTGGGAGTCGTATGTCATCCAGCCGGTGACCAATCCGATGCCCGGCGTCGCCAACGCCCTGGTGATCGCGGGCAGCGACAAGCGGGGCGCCATCTTCGGCATCTACGATCTGTCCGGGCAGATCGGCGTGTCCCCCTGGTATTGGTGGGCGGACGTGCCCGTCGCGCACCACGACGCGCTCTTCGTGAAGCCAGGCCCGGACGTGCAGGGGCCGCCCGCCGTCAAATACCGCGGCATCTTCCTCAACGACGAAGCGCCGGATCTCACGAACTGGGTGCGGGAGAAATTCGGTTCGGTCCCGCCCCGCCGGGATCCGCCCATCCTCCCGGGGATCGCGAATTACGGCCACGAGTTCTACGCCAGGTTGTTCGAGCTGATTCTGCGGCTGCGGGGCAACTACCTCTGGCCGGCGATGTGGAACAACGCCTTCAACGAGGACGACCCGGAGAACGCGCGGCTCGCCGACGAGTACGGCGTGGTCATGGGCACTTCGCACCAGGAGCCGATGCTGCGCGCGCAACATGAGTGGGACCGGCGCTACAAGGGCACGCTCGGCAGTTGGAACTACGCCACGCATCCCGACGTCCTCGAGAATTTCTGGCGCGAAGGCATCCGGCGCAACCAGCGTTTCGAGAGCCTCATCACCATCGGCCTGCGTGGGGCTAACGACACCCCGATGGCTCCGGGCGGCCCCGAGGCCAACATGGCCTTGCTGGAAAAGATCGTGGGCGTGCAGCGGAAGATCATCGCCGAGGAGATGAACCCGGACATCACCCGGGTGCCGCAGCTCTGGTGCCTCTACAAGGAGGTGCAGGAGTTCTACGGCGCGGGCATGCGCGTCCCCGACGACGTGACGCTGCTTTGGTGCGACGACAACTGGGGCGACAACCGGCGCCTGCCCACGGCGGCGGAGCGCCAACGCCGCGGCGGCGCCGGCGTCTACTATCACTTCGATTACCACGGCGGGCCGCGCAGCTATCAGTGGATCAACACCAGCCCGATCGCCAAGATCTGGGACCAGATGACCCTCGCCCGGCAGTACGGCGCCGACCGGATCTGGATCGTGAACGTCGGTCACTTCAAGGGCTACGAACTTCCGCTGGAATACTTCCTGGACCTGGCCTGGGACCCGGACCGGTGGACGAACGACAACGTCAACGACTACACCCGCCAGTGGGCCGCGCGGGAATTCGGACCGGCTCACGCCGCGGACATCGCCGGCATCCTCGCCAAGTACACCAAATACAACGGCCGCCGCAAACCCGAGCTGCTCGCACCCGACACCTACAGCCTGACCGACTACCAGGAGGCAGAAACGGTCGTGGCTGACTTCCAGGCGATCGCCGCCAAGGCAGACGAGATCTATCGCGCGCTCCCGCCTGAGTCGCGCGATGCATTTTACGAGCTGGTACTATTCCCCGCGAAGGCCAGCGCACTCGTCAACGAACTATACCTAGCGGCAGGCCGGAACGCGCTGTACGCCCGGCAGGGCCGGGCCAGCGCCAACGACGAGGCGGCAGAGACGCAGGCCCTGTTCAAGGCGGACACGGATCTGATGGACTATTTCAACCGCAGGTTTGCCGGGGGAAAGTGGGATCACTTCATGGACCAGCCGCACCTCGGCTACACGACGTGGCGGGATCCGCCCCGCAACAGCCTCGACGCAATCAAATTACAGAAAACACAGCCCGCAACCCTCGCGGCGATGGGCGTCGCCGTCGAGGGTTCGGACGCGGTCTGGCCCGGCGCGACCGGCGACGCCGTGCTGCCGCAGTTCGACGCATTCAACCGGCAGCGCCATTATTTCGAGGTATTCAATCAGGGGCAGACGCCATTTACCTTCACCGCGACGGCGAGCGACCCTTGGATCGTTCTGAGCGAGACCGGTGGTACGGTCGAAAAGGACCGGCGCGTGTGGGTGAGCGTGGACTGGAGCAAAGCCCCCGCCGGCGCCGCCCGCGGCACGGTCAAACTCTCCGGCGCCGGCCGCGGCGTTGCCGTTGGGATGGCGGTCTTCAACCCCGCTGAGATGACACGCGACTCACTGCAGGGCTTCGTGGAAGGCGAGGGTGTCGTCTCCATCGAAGCCGAGCACTTCACGGGCAGGGACGACGTCGGGGGCAGCCGCTGGATCAAGATCGAAGACTACGGCCACACCTTATCCGCGATGCGGGCGACCGCCCCGGTCGACGCGCCCGCCGCGACGCCAGGGAAAGATTCTCCGTGCCTGGACTACCGGATGTATTTGTTCAGCACCGGGACTGTTGCGGTCAACGCGATCGTCGCGCCCACCTTGAATTTCCTGCCGCGCCGGGGTTTGCAAATGGCCGTCTCCTTCGACGACGAGACTCCCCAGATCGTCACCCTGGTGCCCGCGGACTACATCGCCCAGCACGGCAACATGGATTGGGAGAAATGCGTCGGCGACAACCGGCGGATTGTCCAAACGACTCATGTGCTGGCCAAACCCGGCTACCACCTGCTGAAGATCTGGATGGTCGACCCCGGGGTCGTGCTGGAGAAGCTCGTCGTCAATCTCGGCGGAGAAAAGCCCAGCTATCTCGGTCCGCCGGAAAGCTACCGTCATGGCGACGTGCCGGCGATCCAGCGCTAGGCGCGGGTTGGACCAGAATCCGCCGAACCTTTGGATCTCACGTGATCAATTCCACCAGTAATTCGTCTGTAGGAGCCTGCTTGCAGGCGATAGGGACAGACAGGGCAGGGCGCTGCGCTGACATTTGCCTACTGGCCGGCCAGCCGTCCGGGCTCCATGGCATCGCCTGCCAGCAGGCTCCTATAGCCGGCCGCATGAACGATTTTTCCTGCGCCCGTTGACTGTTCACCGCCCTAATCGCATGAACCGCGTCCGCGCCACGATGCTCATTATGACCCTGGCGACCGGCGCGCTTGCCGCCGCGCCGGCCCGGGAAGGGGCCTACGCGACCGGCCGCTACCGCAACCTTTTCCAGGAGCTGCTCGGCCGCACCGACGCCGAGGTCGACGCAAAAGTGCAGGCCGCCTGGCGGCAATTGTTCTACGGTCGCGATGACACCGAGCGCATCTATTTTCCCGTGGGTCCGGACCAGGCCTATGTCGCCGACATCGGCAGCGGCGACGTGCGGACGGAGGGGATGTCCTACGGGATGATGATCGCGGTGCAGCTCGACAAGCGCGCGGAGTTCGACCGTTTGTGGAGATGGGCCCGGGTTCACATGTATCACGCGAACGGACCGCGCCAGGGGTATTTTGCCTGGCAGTGCACTTTCGACGGACGCCAGCTCGACCCCGGCTCGGCCAGCGACGGCGAGGAGTGGTTCGCCATGGCGTTGTTCTTCGCCGCACACCGCTGGGGCCGCGGTGAAGGCATGCTTGATTACGGCGCGGAAGCCCAGGCCCTGCTGCAAACGATGCTGCATGCGGGCGACCGCCACCGCGGTAGTGTCACGAGCCTCTTCGATGCGATCCACCAACAGGTCGTGTTCGCTCCCACACCCGAGGCGAGCACGTTCACCGATCCGTCGTATCATCTGCCGGCGTTCTACGAACTGTGGGCGCGTTGGGCGAAGGAGGACCGGGCATTTTGGTCCGAGGCCGCCGCGGCGAGCCGCGTGCTTCTCCGCCAGGCCGCGCATCCCCGCACGGGGCTGATGCCCGAGCACACCGGCTTCGATGGCACCCCTCGCCGCGGAAGAGGCAGGGAGGATTTCCGTTTTGATGCGTGGCGCACGCTGGCCAACGTCGGGCTCGATTATGCCTGGTTCGCCGCCGATCCGTGGGAGGTGGAACAGAGCAATCGCGTGCTGACCTTTCTCGCGGCGCAAGGGCCCGCCTGCGCCAACCAGTTCACACTCGACGGGAAACCGCTCTCCTCGGACACCTCGCCCGGGCTGTTCGCGATGGCGGCGGTCGCCGGCCTGGCCGCCAATCCGGAGCTTGCCCGCCCGTTTGTCCAGCGACTGTGGGACACGCCCATCCCGACCGGCCAATGGCGGTATTATGACGGCTTGCTTTACTTCATCGGCCTGCTGGAGGCCAGCGGCCGGTTTCAGATTCACAGAGTCCCGGCGAATCCATGAACCTTTTCCGCGCCACCTTGGTCAGTGTGTCCATCATAGGAAGTTACCCTGCCGTTGGTGCGGCGCCCAATCGCGCGTTCGAGACCGGACACTACCGCAACCTTTTCGCCGAGTATCTGGGCCGCACCGACGCCGAGGTTGACGCGAAATTGGCGGCCGCGTGGCAGCAGCTCTTCTACGGGCGCGACGATACCCAGCGCGTCTATTATCCGGTCGACGGCGAGATGGCTTATGTCGCCGATGTCGCGCACAACGACGTCCGCACCGAGGGCCTGTCGTACGGGATGATGATTGCCGTGCAGATGAACCGGCAGGCGGAGTTCAACCGCATCTGGCAATGGGCCCACACGCACATGTATCACGCGAGCGGGCCGTTCGCCGGCTACTTCGCCTGGCATTGCCGGTACGACGGCCGCCAGATCCACGACGGGCCGGCGCCCGACGGCGAGGAATGGTTCGTCACGGCGCTTTTCTTCGCGGCCCATCGCTGGGGCAGCGGCGAGGGCATTTTCGACTACGAGCGGGAGGCCCAGACGCTCCTGCGCACCATGCTCCACAAGGGCGATCGCGGCGACGGCCCTGCCACCAGCATGTTCGACCACCAGGCCCGGCAGGTGGTGTTCGTGCCCCACGACCCCGGCAACCGCTTTACGGACCCTTCCTATCACCTGCCCGCGTTCTATGAGCTGTGGGCCCGCTGGGCCGCGGACCCGGAAGACCGCGCCTTTCTTGCCGAACTGGCGCCGGTCAGTCGCGAGCTCTTCCGGCGGACCGCGCACCCGCGCACGGGATTGATGCCGGACTACGCGAACTTCGACGGTACGCCGCACCCGGCCCGCGGCCATGAGGATTTCCGCTTCGACGCCTACCGGACGCTCGCCAACGTCGGACTCGACTACGCCTGGTTCGCCAAGGATCCATGGCAGGTGGAACAGAGCAACCGCGTGCTCGCGTTCCTCGCCGCCCAGGGCCCGCGGCCCTCCAACCTGTTCGCCCTCGACGGCCGTCCGCTCACCCGGGATTTCTCGCCGGGCCTGCCGGCGATGGCCGCGGTCGCCGCGCTCGCGGCCGACTCCGCCGACGGCCGGCTCTTTGTCCAGCGCCTGTGGAAAATGGACATTCCCGCGGGACCGGAACGCTACTACGACGGCTTGCTCTATTTCCTGGCGCTGCTGGAGGTGAGCGGCCGGTTTCAAATTCACAGCCCTGCCGCCCCCTGAATTTCAACCCTCCTTGAACATGAAACTCCCTTATCTCCCTGCACTCGTCGCCGCACTGCTGGCGGCCTCGTCCGTGATCGCCATCCGGGCGGAGGACGGATACCGCCTCTGGCTGCGTTACGATCGGATTGCCGATGACGCCCAGCGCACCGCCTACGCGGCGGCGTTCGGTCACGTCGTGCTCGCCACGCCCGCCGGCGCCGACTCACCCACCATCGCCGCGGCCCGCGACGAGCTGATGACCGGTCTGTCCGGCCTGCTCGGCATCACGCCGGTCATCACCCTTGATCGTTCCGCGCCCGTGCCGGCCGCCGGCGACGAGGGGTACTCGCTCAAGGCGACCGATCAGGGCGACATGCGCGGGATCACGATCGCAGCGAACCACGACGTTGGCGTGCTCTACGGCGCGTTCGCCTTGCTCCGCGGCATCCAGACCGGCCGGCCCGTCGCCGGGCTAAGCGGGACCAGCGCGCCGCGGATCAGCCGCCGCATCCTCGATCATTGGGACAACCTCAACGGCACGATCGAGCGCGGCTATGCCGGCTTCTCGCTGTGGAACTGGTTCGAGCTGCCGGACTATGTCTCCCCGCGCTATCGCGACTACGCCCGGGCCGCCGCCTCGATCGGCATCAACGGCGCCGCCCTCACCAACGTCAATGCCGACGCCCTCGTTCTGACCGAGCCCTGGCTTCGCAAAGTCGCGGCGCTCGCCGGCGCCTTCCGACCCTACGGCATCCGCGTCTATCTCACGGCTCGCTTCAGCGCGCCGGTCGAAATCGGCGGGTTGAAAACCGCCGACCCGCTCGACCCCGCCGTGGCCAAATGGTGGAAGGACAAAGGCGACGAGATCTACCGGATTATTCCCGACTTTGGCGGCTTCCTGGTGAAGGCCAACTCGGAAGGCCAGCCGGGTCCGCAGGACTACGGCCGTACCCATGCCGACGGGGCCAACCTGCTGGCGGACGCCGTGGCGCCGCACGATGGCATCGTGATGTGGCGGGCGTTCGTCTACGACCAGCATGTTCCGGAAGACCGCATCAAACAGGCCTACAACGATTTTCATCCGCTCGACGGCCGGTTCCGGCCCAACGTCGTCATCCAAATCAAGAATGGTCCGCTCGACTTCCAGCCCCGCGAACCGTTTCATCCGCTCTTCGGCGCCATGCCACACACCCCGCTCGCCGCCGAGCTGCAGATCACCCAGGAATATCTCGGCTCCGGCATCCACCTCGCCTACCTCGCGCCGATGTGGAAGGAGTGCCTTGACTCGGACACGTACGCGTCCGGCGCCGGCTCGACCGTCGCGCGCGTGGTCGACGGCAGTCTCGACCATCACACTCTCAGCGTGATCGCCGGGGTGGCCAACACCGGCACGGATCGCAACTGGTGCGGGCACCCCCTCGACGCCGCCAATTGGTACGCATTCGGGCGTCTTGCCTGGGACCACACGCTGGGCGCCGACCGGATCGCCGACGAGTGGACGCGGATGACCTTTGGCAATGACCCGCAGGTTGTGCAGCCGGTCGTCAAAATGCTGCTGGCCTCGCGTGAGGCCGTCGTGAATTACATGACGCCGCTCGGTCTGCACCACCTCATGGCCACGGACCACCACTACGGGCCGGGTCCCTGGGTCGACAATCTGCGCGCTGACTGGAATCCCGTCTTCTACCACCGCGCCAATGCGGACGGCATCGGGTTTGACCGCACCGCCACCGGCTCCAATGCGGTCGCGCAATACGCCCCGCCCGTCGCGCAACGTTTCAACGATCTCGCCGCATGTCCCGAGAACCTGCTGCTCTGGTTCCACCACGTGCCGTGGGATCAGCGCCTGCAGTCCGGCCGGACATTATGGGATGAATTGTGCCTCCATTATCAACACGGCGGGGACGTCGTGCATGGCTGGCAGGCTTCCTGGGCCTCGCTCAAGGGTTTCATCGACGACGAGCGCTTTGAGCACGTGCAGGCATTGCTCGCGCGCCAGGAGCGTGATGCGCGTTGGTGGCGCGATGCGTGTCTGCTCTATTTCCAGACCTTCTCCCATCGCCCGTTGCCGGCCGGCGTCGGGCTGCCGGAACGTTCGCTCGCCGACTACGAAAGCATCCAGCTCCACTATGTTCCCGGCACGCCGAACGCGAAATGAACCCCGACCGGCCAAACCCTTTCCATGAAGATCCCGAACTCCCCGCTGTTTCTGGGTATTGCCCTTCTCCTCGCCGCCGTCCCGGCCCGCAGCGCCCCCACCGTGCCGCCCGTGTTCTTTGAATGGTTCGAATACACCGGCAACGACGCGCATTTCGCCGCGCCGCTGCCGGCGGGCTCCTACCTCAATCCCATCCTGGCGGGCTGCTATCCCGACCCCAGCATCTGCCGCGCGGGGCAGGACTATTATCTCATCAACTCGTCGTTCGTCTACTATCCGGGCATCCCTATCTTTCGCAGCCGCGATCTCATGCACTGGACGCAACTGGGCCACGTGCTCGACCGGCCGTCGCAACTGAAGGTCGACGGCCTGGGCGCCTCGCGCGGCGTGTTCGCCCCCGCGATCAGTTACCACGACGGCGTGTTCTACGTGATCAACACGCTGGTCGACGCCGGCGGGAACTTCTTCGTCACCGCGAAGGATCCGGCCGGACCATGGTCGGACCCGGTTTGGCTGCCGGAGATCGACGGCATTGATCCCTCGTTCTTTTTCGACGACGACGGTCGCGCTTATGTCGTGAACAACGGCCCGCCGCCCGGGGAACGTTCGCTCTACCAGGGTCACCGCGCGATCTGGATGCAGGAATTCGACCCGCGGACGCAGAAACTCACGGGCCCACGCGAGATCATCGTCAACGGCGGCGTGGACTTGGCGAAGCATCCCGTCTGGATCGAGGCCCCGCACGTCTTCAAGAAAGACGGCTGGTATTATCTGATCTGCGCCGAGGGCGGCACCGCCGAGGAACACTCCGAGGTCGTCTTTCGCAGCCGCACCGTGCGAGGGCCTTATGTGCCTTGGAACCAGAACCCGATTTTGACCCAGCGTACCCTCGATCCCGCGCGCCCCGATCCAATTACCTGCGCCGGCCACGCCGATTTCGTCGAAACGCCCGACGGCGCGTGGTGGGCGGTGTTTCTCGGCTGCCGACCCTACGAAGGCAATCTCTACAACACCGGGAGGGAGACGTTTTTGTTGCCGGTCAAATGGACTGAGGACGGCTGGCCGGTGATTCTCCAACCGGGTTTGCCGGTGCCGGCAGTCGTTGCCGGTCCGAAACTGACAACCGGCTCACCCGCGTCGCCGGAGACCGTGCCGTTCACCGGCAACTTCACCTGGCGCGACGAATTCGACGGGCCGTCGCTCCAGCCGGTATGGAACCTCCTGCGGACCCCGCACGAGAGCTGGTTCAGCTTCACGGAAAAGCCGGGGGCGCTCGCCTTGCAGCCGCGCGACGTCGCCATGGGTGGCCGGGGCAATCCTTCGTTCATCGGCCACCGCCAGCAGCACGCAAACTTCGCCGCGACTGCAGCGGTCCGCGTGCCCACAGCCAAGGGTGAATCCGCTGGCCTCGTCGCGTTCCAGAACGAGACCCATTACTTTTACCTCGGCGTGCGCCGCACCCGCGCCGGCGTGCAGCTCTTCCTCGAACAGTCGTTTGCCCAAGATCACGGGGGCACGGCGCGGACGATCGCCGCGGCCGAGATTCCGGCGCCCGCCGCCGGGCCGGTCTATTTGAAGATCGGCGCCACCGGACGCACCTACGCCTTTGCCTATGCCACCACGCCGGACGCCTGGCAGACGCTCAAGGCGGACGCCGACGGCTCGATCCTGAGCACGCCGGTCGCCGGCGGCTTCGTCGGCGCCTACCTCGGCCTCTATGCCCGCGCCGAACCCTGAGCCGGCGCCGGGTTCTGAGTTTTGGGTTTGGGTTTTGGGTTGAAAAAGGCGGCCCATCCACTGCGGGAATCCTGAGCGGCGGAGCGCCACTTCCGCGCCGCCGGTTGCCGGCCGAACGGACCCGCCTTTTCTGCGCCTTCCGACGGCCGACGGCTTCTCCCTTTGGATTTTTGATTCCGGGATTTTGACGTTGAAGAACTTGGTGGGGCGGGCTTTATGCCGGCCGCCGGTGGGGACAGGCGGCTTGATGGCGGGGTCGGCTGACCCCGCCCTACAATTTGCGGACGCGGGGCGCCGGCTTCGCTGGTCTATAGTTAGTGCGATCGGCCTCTGTGAAAACACCTCTGCCGTTCCAAACTCCCTAAACCCGGCCTTCCCCGCTGGCATTTCCCGATCCGTTCTCCTGCCGAGGTGTTTTCCTCCGAACCCCATCTTTTCGGAAACCGCCAGTTCCGGCGGACCTAAATTCACGCGAATTTGAAACAGACACATCAAGAACCAAACCTTCACCATTAACAACCATGTCGAAAGAAAGAGATCGTTTTGTAGCAGCAAAGTTGGCGAAAATGACCCTGGCGGAAAAGTGCGGCCAGGTCCTGACCTTCACCTGGCGGGGCGCCTACCTGACGCCCTCGGGGTTCGAGCAGCTCACCCGGCTGCATGCTGGCGGCCTTTGCCTGGAACCCTACGCACTGGAGACCTGCAAGAATTTGTATTGGGGACGTTCACAAGTAGATCCCAATTTCAAGAAACCGAAGGATTGGATCGACATTGCGCATACCTACTTCGACGACCGCAGCTTCGGCGTGAGCGTGACTCCCGCGGAGCTCACCGCCGCGCTCAACCAACTGCAGAAAATCGCGATGAGTCGGCCTGCGGGAGTCCCCCTGCACATCACCATCGACATGGAAGGC
>DASRKV010000223.1:0-3110 GCA_035648795.1 Opitutaceae bacterium | reverse complement strand
CACGTCCATTTCGAACCGGGGTACACGGTGGGGCTGCTCGAGCAGGAACCGCAGGTCGACCCGGCCAAGACGGTGCGCCAATGCGTCGAGGAGGGGGTGAAACCGCTGACCGATCTGGTCGCCGCCTACGACGCGGCCTGGGATGCGTTGAGCGAAGCGCCGGATGACGCGGCGAAGGACCGGGTGGCCACCCGGCAGGGTGAGTTGCAGGAGGAAATCGAGCGTCGCGGGGCCTGGGATGTGGCGGCGCAGGTAGAACAGGCGATGGATGCGCTCCGTTGCCCGCCGCCCGACACGGCGGTGCGCATCATCTCCGGCGGCGAACGGCGTCGGGTGGCGCTCGCGCGCCTGTTGCTGCAAAAGCCCGACATCCTGCTCCTCGACGAACCGACCAACCACCTCGATGCCGAGACAGTGCAATGGCTGGAACAGCATCTCCAGCGTTACGCGGGGACGGTGATCGCCGTCACCCACGACCGTTACTTTCTGGATAATGTCGCGGGATGGATTTTGGAGCTCGATCATGGTCACGGGATTCCGTGGAAAGGCAACTACTCGTCGTGGCTCGAACAAAAGCAGCGTCGGCTGGCGATCGAACAGCGCACGGAGGATCGCCGGCAAAAGGCCATGGCGCGCGAACTCGAGTGGATTCGCTCGTCGGCGAAGGCGCGGCAGGCGAAAGGCCAGGCGCGCATCAATGCCTACGAGACGATGCTGCAGCAAGACGTCGCGGAGAAGGAACGGGAGTTCGAGATCGTCATTCCGCCCGGTCCGCGGCTGGGCCGCTTGGTGGTCGAGGCGGCGGGTGTGACCAAGGCCTATGGCGAGAACCTGCTGTTTGAGAATCTGAGCTTCTCGTTGCCGCCGGGGGGGATTGTCGGGGTGATCGGACCGAATGGGGCGGGCAAGACCACGTTGTTCCGGCTGATCATCGGCGCGGAAAAGCCGGACGCCGGCGTGCTCCGCATTGGCGAGACGGTGAAGCTGGCCCACGTCGATCAATCGCGCGACAGTCTGCCCGATGGAGCGACCATCTGGGAGGCGATCAGCGGTGGGCAGGAGTTGCTCGAACTGGGCAGTCGGACGGTGAATTCCCGCGCCTACTGCGCCCAGTTTGGCTTCACCGGCCCGGACCAGCAGAAAAAAGTCGGCGTGCTCTCCGGCGGCGAGCGCAACCGCGTGCATCTGGCGCGCCTGCTGAAGACGGGGGCCAATGTCATCCTGCTCGACGAGCCGACCAACGATCTCGATGTGAATTCCATCCGCGCCCTGGAAGACGGTCTCGAGACTTTTGCCGGCTGCGCGGTGATTGTCGCCCACGACCGCTGGTTCCTCGACCGGGTGGCCACGCACATTCTCGCGTTCGAGGGCGACAGCCAGGTGCATTGGTTCCCGGGCAACTATTCCGCCTACCTGGAGGACTACCGGCGTCGCAAAGGGCACGATGCCGACCGCCCCCACCGGCTCAAATACCGCCACCTCACGCGCGGCTAAAATCATCGCCGGCCGCGCCGCGGGCTGGCCTGGGCAGGCGCAGCCTCAGGTTCCTTGTGGCTGCGAGCGCCAGCGAATGGAACCAAGACAAGTTCGCCACTCGCTGGCGCTCGCTGCTACAAACCGCCGCAGCGGGTGTTTGCGGGAATGCCGAAGGTGACTTCAGTCTCCCACGTACAATGAGAACCACTGTGATGCTACTGGCAGCGCTCGGATTCGCCGGTGCGACGATCGCCGCGGCTGCGGAGAAAAACCCTATGGAAAACAAAACGGAGTCGGCGGTGCTGGGCGGCGGATGCTTCTGGTGCATGGAAGCGGTGTTCGATCATGTGCCGAGGGTGAAATCGGTGGTCTGCGGGTACGCGGGCGGTCACACGAAGAATCCGACCTACGAGGAGGTCTGCACCGACACCACCGGACATGCGGAGGTCGTGCGCGTCGAGTTCGATCCGGCGGTGATCAGCTACGCGCAGTTGCTCGACGTTTTCTGGAACGCGCACGATCCCACGACGCTCGACCGCCAGGGCGGCGACGAGGGGACCCAATACCGTTCGATCATCCTTTACGCCGGCGAGCCGCAAAAGAGTGCGGCCGAGAAATCCAAGGCGGCGGCGCAGACGGGATCCTCCGATCCGATTGTGACGGAAATCGTCCCGTTGACGACGTTCTACGCCGCGGAGGAACACCACCAGCATTATTTCGCGAAGAATCCCACGGCCGGCTACTGTCGGGTGGTCATCAGGCCCAAGGTCGCGAAGCTGCAAAAGGAGGGTGTGATCTCGAAGTAGGTGGCGGTCCCGATACCGGATAGCGGAAACCGGATAGCGGAAACCGGAAACCGGACAGTGATCACCGAGAATCGGATAGCGGAAACCGGTGGGCAAAAGCGGAAAGCGGATACCGGGGCGAAATGCAGCAGGGTCGGTCTTTCCGGTATCCGGTATCCAATCTCCGGTATCGAATGGGCCGCTCAGAGGGCGGAGTTAAGAATCGCGGTGAGTTCCTCCGACGTGAGCGGCAGGGGATTGGCCTTCATGCTGCTGGCCTGAGCCGCTTTCGCCACGAGCGGGGGAAAGAGCGGGGAAGTGATGCCGTAGGTGCGCAGCGGTGGAATGCGGAGTTCGGCGACCAGGCTGCGCACCCAACGCACGCCGTCTTCGGCCGTGGCGGTTGGATCGCCCGTCAGGAGCCGCGCAATGCTGGCATAGCGGCCAAAGATGTCACCCGCGGTCGGTCGCTGGCCCGCGGCTTGCAGATTTGCCGCCATCACGTGCGGCAACAACGCGGCGCATACGGCCCCGTGCGGCGCGGAAAACATGCCGCCAATCGGGGCGGCGAATCCGTGGACCGCGCCCAAGCCGGCATTCGCCAGCGCAAGTCCGCCGAAGAGGCTGGCGAGCGCCATGTCCTCGCGGGCGGCGGCGTTTGCACCGTCGTGAAATGCCGGCCGCAACGCGCGGGCAACGCGGCGGATTCCCTCGATGCAGAATCCGTCGCTGAGCGGATTGGCCCGGATGGAGACATAGGGTTCAATTAACTGGGTCAACGCGTCGAGACCGGTGCTTGCGGTGAGTCCAGGCGGAAGATCAAGGGTCAATTCCGGGTCGACGAGGGCG